>CANQMC010000001.1 GCA_947624855.1 uncultured Bacilli bacterium
TTTTTTTTAATTTTTTTTCAAAAATTACTTCTTTATTTTAATTCTTTTTATCTTTTTTGGTCAAATTAGACAAAAAACCTCATTTTTTAAACAAGGTTTTTACTAATTAAATTATATTGCTCTATAATCATCTTCCATTGTAAAGATAATATTTTCTTCGATCCATTCTTTTCTAGGTTCAACTTTATCACCCATTAAAACACTAACTCTTTTTTCCGCTAAAGCCGCATCATATATATTTACTCTAATTAAACTTCTAGTATCTGGATTCATTGTCGTATCCCAAAGTTCTTCGGCACTCATTTCACCCAAACCTTTATTTCTTGATATATCTGGTTTTCCAGTATTATCTGCAACAATTTGAAATCTTTCTTCATCAGAATAAGCATAAAAATACTTTTTGCCATAATCAATTTTATATAAAGGTGGCTTAGCAATATAAAGTTTACCAGCCTCAATTAAAGGACGCATAAATCTATAAAAAAATGTTAAAAGTAAGATTTGAATATGAGATCCATCAACATCTGCATCGGTCATAATAATAACTTTATCATAATTAGAATCATCAGCTTCAAATTCTGGACCTACCCCAGCTCCTATCGTATGAATAATCGTATTTATTTCTTCATTTTTTAAAATATCTGCTACATTAGCTTTTTCAGAATTAATAACTTTACCTTTTAAAGGTAAGATAGCTTGAAAACGTCTATTTCTTCCACCTTTAGCTGAACCTCCAGCTGAATCTCCTTCGACCAAAAATAATTCATTTTTTTTAGGATCTTTTGTTGAAGCTGGAGCAAACTTTCCAGAAAGATTTTTTTCAAGTTTATTTTTACCTTTTCCACTTCGGGCTTCTTCACGAGCTTTTCTAGCTGCCTCTCTAGCAAATTTACTTTTACTAGCTTTATCAATAATATTTAAAGCTGCTTCTTTATTTTCTTCTAAGAAAAATTTTAAATTTTCATAAGTAATAGATTCGGTTACACTTCGAGCTTCTGGTGTTCCTAATTTCCCTTTTGTTTGACCTTCAAATTGCAATAAATTTTCAGGAATTCGTAGATTAATCACGGCACTTAAGCCCTCTCTTACATCACTGCCATCAAAAGTACTATCTTTTCCTTTTAAAATATTATTACTTTTAACATAATCATTAAAAGCTTTAGTAATACCTGTTTTAAAACCTACTTCATGGGTCCCTCCATCAATAGTTTTAACATTATTAACAAAAGACAAAATATTTTCATTATATGTATCTGTATATTGCATAGCTATATCTACTTCAATTCCACTTTTAGAACCATTAAAACTAATAACATTATGTAAACTACCTTTATCTTCATTCATATATTCAACAAAATTAACAAGTCCATTTTCATAATGAAATTTAGCTTCTTTTTTACTATCTTCATCTTTTACTTCAATCGTAACATTAGGAATTAAAAAAGCACTTTCTTGCATTCTTTCTGTAATTGTAGTATAAGAAAATTGACAATTTTTAAATATTTCATAATCTGGTAAAAAAGTAACAATTGTACCTGTTTTATTAGTAGTACCAATCACTTTTAAAGGACTTTCTACTATTCCCCCATCTTTAAATCTAATATTAGATATTTCTCCATCTCGATAAATAATAACATCCATTTTTTTAGATAATGCATTAACTACGGAACCACCAACACCATGAAGTCCTCCACTTACTTTATAATTGCCTTCTTCAAATTTCCCACCGGCATGCAAAACTGTATAAATAACTTCTGGTGTACTTTTACCAGATTCATGCATTCCAGTTGGAACTCCTCGACCATTATCAGCAATGGTAATACTTCCATCTTTATTTAAAACAATTTTAATGTGATTCCCATATCCATTTATTATTTCATCAATAGAATTATCAACAATTTCCCAAACCAAATGATGTAGCCCTCTTTTATCTGTGCTACCAATATACATACCAGGTCTTTTTCGAACTGCTTCTAATCCCTCTAATATTTTAATCGATGATGCATCATACTTTGCCATCTTATTCACCCTTATAAATTATACCAAAATATTAAAAAAATGTAAAATAATCTTACATCAATTTTACACTTTTTCTTTTCTAACTAATTTATTATTTTTTATATAATCTTTATATTTTATAAAAATAAGGTTTAATCTCAATTTATTTTAAGAATAGCAATTTTATTATTGCAATTAATAAAAAATTTATATATAATTTTTTTAAGAGGTATTAATATGCAAAAAAAATTAATTATAATTACAATTACAATCATCTTATTTGTTATAATAATTATGGGAGCTTTATTTTTAAAAGATAAAAATAAAAATTATCAAAATGAAAATGTTACAATATATCTTTTTCGAGGTGAAACTTGCCCTTATTGTGAAAATGCTTTAAATTATTTTAAATCCACAATCGATAATTATCCTAATATTAATGTAATAAGCTATGAAGTTTGGAATAATAAAGAAAATGCTCAATTAAAAAATGCCATAATTAAAGAACTTAACATTCCCAAAACTAGTGTACCATTATTTGTAATCGGTGATTATTATAAAATAGGTTTTAGTGATAATGGTCAAAAATTAATCGATAAAGCTTTAGAAGAAATTAATAATGAAAATTATCAAGATGTTGTTGCAAACATTATTAAAGAGAACAATTTTAATTTAACACCTGAAAAAATAACTAGTAATTCCTAGTTATTTATTTTAATATCTTACTCTTTCACCACTAATAGGTTCAAAAAAACTACTTCTTTTCCAATCAATTAAAGCATGAATTAATTTATCTTCATCCCAATCATGAATATCAGCCATTATATCTGTATATTCTTGATAATTATAAGTTTCACCAAAATAATTCATAAATGGTGTATCTTTTGAAAAATAATCATACCAATTAAATATAATTTCTTTAAATTCTTTATCATTTGGCCTAGAATTACTTTTTATATAACTATACATTTCATCCAAACTATACTTACTTTCTTTTAAATCTGATTTAATACTTGTTGGAGATGAATATATTTTTTTATTATCCTTTTCTTTTAAACCAGTTGCTAATCCTAAACCAATTATAATTGCCAACACAATTACTCCTATTATAATTATTATGTTTCTTTTATGCATTCTTTTACCTCCTTTCAAACCAATTTTATCTTATTATTTTAATTTTGCCAACAAAGGATTACTTGAGTTATAAAAAAAGAAACTCTAGTTTAACTTGAATTCTTAATTTTTTTATATTCTTTTAAAATTTTATTAGTTATATCTTGATAATTACAATCTCCAATTAAACATTTTTTATTATTAGTTTTAGTATTATATTTTAAATTCATCACTAAAACATTTTTATAATATGTTTTACCTTCAATTAAATTATTTTTAACATCATAATTTATATTATAATATATATCTTTATCCACCATATTATAATAAAATATATTATCTTCTAAATTATAAGCTAACTTTAAATTTTCTTCATTTTTTTCATAATAATCTTTATTAGTTAATTTGTAATTATTATTTAATAATAAAGTTTTAACATTAGCTTTCTCTTTCAAATAATTATAATTATCATTTTGTAAACTATTTATATCAGTTAAAACTATTTTAAAAGTTTCATTAAAAGAATTATTATCAATATTATAATTAATATCTATATATAAATTATTTAAATTACTTAAAATATCTTTTTTAAAATATTTAGGATTATCTAAATTATCTACTAAAGTAATTTTAGTTTTATTTCTTTTAAAAACTATTTCTTCTTTTTTAAAATTACTAACATACAAAGAAAAACTATTAATAATATAATCTTCTTTAAATTTAAGATCATCTATTTCTAAAATAACATTATCTTTAGAAGTTATCAAAAAAGAATTTCCTAAATCTAAATTATTAGCCGTTAAATGATAAATATTATATTTTTGATAATTATTTATAAAATAAAAAGCAAAAAAGCTTGTTAAAACAATCAATATAAATAAGATAATCAAAAATATTATATCCAAATACTTTCTTTTTTTATTTTGATATAAACAACCCAAAAAATCGTAATCTAAAATTAAACTTAATTTAGCTAGTATTTCAATATCAGGATAATTTTTACCTGTTTCCCAATTAGATACTGCTCGGTCTGAAACATTTAATTTTTGAGCTAATTTTGCTTGTGTTAATTTCTTTTTCTTTCGTAAATTACTAATAATTGAACCAATATCTTTTTCCAAAACCAAACCTCCCTTTTAAATTACAATTTTTTTAAAATTTCATCTATTCTATGCTCTAGATCTTCTTTAGATTTATCATTAAAAACATAATAATCAGCAAAAGCAATAGGGCCACCTTTTTCTACCCCTTCAATTTCCCAAATATCTCGATTTTGAGCATCTTGATAAGTTGCAGGTCGATCTACTCTTTCACTTAATCTTTGATATCTAATATTTTTATCTACTACTACAGCAATTAAAGTAAAAGCATCTCCAAATTTTTCTTTTAATATTTTATATTCACTCCAAGAATATAATCCATCTAATACTACATTACCTTTTTTATATAATTCTTCTATTTTAGGTAATAAAATAATTGCATAAGCTCCCATTCCTAATTCTTTTCTTAAACCTTCACGCATTTCTTTTTCACTTAAAGGTGTTACTTCAATATTTTTTTCTTTTAATTTATCATAAGTAACTCCCCCAAAATATACTTTTTCATAATTTAATTTTTGAAAATAATCAACTACAACTGATTTACCACTTCCAGTCATTCCCACGATTGCTACAATTTTATTCATCATATCCCTACTTTCTTTTATTCTCGGAAATTAATTCCATATTTTCTGTCAATTGTTTAATTCTTTCAATTATTCTTCTAGCTTTTACTTTATCTAATGAACTTTTAGTTAAAGCTAAATGATATTCTAACTCTTCAATAGATAAATTTGAAGTAAAAAATGTTGTTAAATAATTATTCATTCTATTTTGTAAAATAGTTCCTAAAACTTCATCTCTTCCCCATTCACTAACCTGTTCAGCTCCAATATCATCAATTAACAATATTGGTACATTTGAATAATAATCTATTTTTTCATTATAAGTATTCCAATCATCTTTTAAAGTTCTAAGTATTTCTGGAAAATATAAAGCTTTAAATTCTATTTTTTTATTAATTTTTAATTCATTTAATAAAGCATATAATAAATAAGTTTTACCACTTCCAAATACTCCATGTAAATATAAACCTTTCATATTTTTAATACCATCATAATTATTATAAAACTCTTTAATCCATTTAAGTAAAGAACCTCTTTCTTTAATACTTGTATCAATATCTTTAAATCTAGCATTAAATAACTCTTTACTGGCTGTATTTCTAAGTTCTAATAATTTATCATTTTCTTTTTTATATTTACATGGTACATAACCTAAATCTACTATATCATTATCTATTTTAGGATATAAAAAGTAACCCATTACTTTATTTTGACATTCATATAAACCTTTACAATTATGACAATTTTTAAGTTCTTTAACACTATCCATTAAACAATTACTATTTAAAATCGCCAATTTTTTACTTATTTTAAGTTTTTTAATTAATTCTTTAAAAGTATCATCTTCCATATTTTCTTTATATACTTCTTCTAAATCAATATTTACTTCTTTTTTAATATTATTAATTTTTTCCATTTAATCACCTAAATTCTTTAAATAAGTCATCTAATTCTTTCTTTTCTTCTTCACTTATTTCCTCTTTCGTAATATTTTTATCAAACCAAACAGGTACTGGAACTTCATTTATTTTTTTAGTTTTATCTTTGCTATTTCCTTTTTGTAATTTTTTATGTTCTTTTTCCGCAAATTCCATCGCTTCTCTGGCTGTTTTAATATTAGCTCTTTTCCATTGGCCGGCGATAGTTTCAACATAATTAACAGTAAGTTTATTATTATTTTTCTTAAGTACATAATCAATTAAAACATTAACTACCGCAGGATTTAACTCTAAATCAATTAACAAAGTTTCTAATAATTTTAGATCTCTACTTGTAGGAGGTACACCTTTATATTTATTTTTTAAAAAATCATAAGGACTAGTATTTTCAAACACCCCAATAATTCTTCCTTTTTTCGAATTATCCCCCAAAGGTGATTTTAAATAATCTGGTTGAGTTCGATAAACAAGAGTTGGTAAAGTACCATGATGGAATTGATAATACTTTCTAGCATTTTTTCTTAAAACTTCTTTATCAATTGAGCCTTTTTCATTAATACTAGTTCTTATAAGTTCAATAATTTTTAAAGTATCTAAATCATATATAAAACTTAAATTAATAATCAATTCTTTTACTTTTTTATTAATAGCTTTTTCATTTAATATACCTCTTGGAATACTACTAATAATCATATCAAAATCAATATTTGATTTAATATTTAAAGGTAATTTCTCACTTTCTCTAGCTTCAATAAAAGGAGCACTCGTAGCTTCAAAAGTTTCATTTAAAGTTTTAGTAATATCTTCATAATCTTTTAAATTAATATTAACTTTACAATAAAGTTTTTTTAAATCATTATATTCTATTTCACCTATATTATTATATAAAACAATATTTAAAATAGGATTATTAAAAAATTCACTAGCACTTAAAGGAGAATATAATTCATAAACATAAGAATTAATATCCCCAGCTTTAAAATAAGTTTTTAAAAGGCCAACTCCCTCTAAAGCCTCTCTAGCATGTTTAATACTTTCTAAATCACATTTTAAAATACTCATTAAATGATGATGAGTAAAATCTTTACTCATTAATTCTAATCTATCTAAATCACTCCATAAAGTTAAATATAAACTAGTTGCTCCAAAGCCAATAATAGGTTCATATAAATTAATAATATTTCTTTTATCAATTTCGGTTAAAACAGTTCTATTAACTACAACATATTTATCTGCAGGTAAAAGAGTTATTAATTTCATATGAACACCTCCATATCTACTATTATTATAAAATAGTTTTTTAATTAAAACAAGAAAAAAAAGAAAATACTATCTAATATTTTCTCTTACATAATTTGATTCAGTAATTAATTTTAATAAATCTTCATTAGTAATAACTCCATTAACATAATCTAAAGCTAAATTTTTATCAATAACCATTAATACTTTATCTGTATAAACTGATAAAGTATGAGAATTATTACTTTTATTTTCTTTTATTAAAGCATAACTTTCCCCTTGATTATCAAAACCGAATTTTTTAGTATTCATTCCTTCATTAATCTCTAATACTAAATTATTAGGTAAAGCATACTCTTGTAAAGTTTCTAATTCTTTATCTTTTACTTGATAAATTAATTTCTTTTCATGTAAATTTTTATCAAAAGCTTGTTTTATACTATAATTAAAATTAACTGGTCCATTTAATTTATTATTATAAGAAATATTAATATCTTTATCTTCTTCTATATAACTACCATTTAAATTATAAATATAATCTCCTTTAGCATAAACTGAATTAAAAAATACAGAATTATCGGTAATAGATATAATAAATAATTTCCCTTTATGAGAAAAATGAAAAACATCTTCCGTAATTTTATAATTCGAATTTTCTTGAATTGCTAATTTAATTTCTGCTACAAGTCTTGATAAAAATGTTTTATCTTTAATTTTATTATTTAAACGATTAACAAAATTTAAAACTTTTTCATCCCCATCAAAACAAAAATTTAAAATATTTAAAGAATTAAAATTTCGATATTTTGATAAAGTATCTAAACTTGCATAATAAGGAATATTATTAAAACCTTCTAAAGAATAAATATTAGATCTAATATCTTCTCCTGTTGTTTCTCCATAAATAAAAGGCATAAAATCTTCCGCTAATTCTCCTGTATTATATAATGTATAACCTCTTCTAAGTCCACATTTAAAACATTTTTCAATTGTAACTGGTTTATTATTTACATTTATAATATCTTCAACATAAATATGTTTATCACACTTTTTCATTCTTTGATAAGCTTCATTTAATCTTAAAAATTCCTCTTTTATTTTTCTTCTTTCATCTTGAATATTTACTTTCATTTTTTAAAACTCCCTCTAAAATTTAATTATATTATCAATATATTCTTTTAAATCTTTAATTTTTACAACTTCTTGTGCCATTGTATCTCGATGTCTTACTGTAACTGTCTCATTATTAATTGATTCATCATCAACTGTAATACAAATAGGTGTACCAATCGCATCACTTCTTCGATATCTTTTACCAATTGAGCCACTAGTATCTATACTACACATAAAATAATTACACAAATCACCATATATATCTTTAGCAAGTTCTTCATGATTTTTCTTTATTAATGGCAAGATAGTAGCTTTAAGTGGTGCTAAAGCTGGATGTATTTTTAATACTAATCTTTCTTCACCATTTTCTAATATTTCTTTATAATAAGCATCTGTTAAAACTGCATATAATAATCTATCTAAACCCACACTTGGTTCAATAACATAAGGTAAATATCTTTCATTAGTATCAGGGTCTAAATATCTTAAATCAACTTTAGAATGTTCCATATGAACTCCTAAATCATAATCAGTTCGATCGGCAATACCCCACAATTCTCCAAAACCAGTTGGAAATTTATATTCAATATCTGTAGTAGCTTTACTATAAAAAGATAATTCTTCTTTAGTATGATCACGATATCTTAAATTTTCTTTATTTAAACCAATAGACTTTAAAAAATCTAAACAAAAGTTTTTCCAATATCCAAACCAATCTAAATCATCACCTGGTTTACAAAAAAATTCTAATTCCATTTGTTCAAATTCTCTAGTTCTAAAAATAAAGTTTCCTGGTGTAATTTCATTTCTAAAACTTTTACCTGTTTGACATATCCCAAATGGTAATTTAACTCTCATACTTCGCCAAACATTTACAAAATTAACGAATATTCCCTGAGCAGTTTCCCCTCTTAAATAAACTTTAGCTTTATTATCTTCTGTAACTCCTTGATGAGTTTCAAATAATAAATTAAATTTTCTAATTCCTGTAAAATCTAATTTACCACATTTAGGACAAGTAATATTATTTTCTTTAATAAAATTTTCTAATTTAGCATTATCCCAACCATCACCAGTTTCTTTACCACCTGTAAATTCTTCAATTAATTTATCCGCTCTAAAACGAGATTTACAAGCTTTACAATCAATTAAAGGATCATTAAAATTAGTTACATGTCCACTAGCTACCCAAACTTCAGGATTCATTAAAATAGCACTGTCAAGGCCATAATTATATGGATTTTCTTGAACAAATTTTTTCCACCATGCTCTTCTTAAATTTTCTTTTAATTCTCTTCCTAAAGGTCCATAATCCCAAGTATTAGCAAGTCCTCCATATATTTCACTTCCTTGAAATATAAATCCATATTGTTTACAATAATTAACTAATTCTTCTTGAGTTACCATCTTATCATTCCTTTCATTAAAAAACTCTAAAAGAAACATAGGGACGCAAATATGCGCGGTTCCACCCTACTTATTTCTTTTAGAGAAATCACTTTTCAATATATAACTCCGGATTTTCCACATCCATCACCGTTTGTATGTATTTATTATACCTTATATTTCATAATAAATCAATACTATATTTTTAAGTTGGTATATAAGGATTACTACTTGTTCCTGGTGTTTCTCCTGGTTTTTCTGTTGTAAACGTTACATCAGCCTTTAAATTTATGACAGGGCGCACACCAAGAGCGCTGTTCACGCCGTTGTTGTTGCTGAGGTAGCCACTCGAATACACGCCGAACACGATAGCATAGCTGCCGAAAAAGTAAGACGGAGACATGTCCAATAGTATTCTCCTGTATATAAATAATAATTTTTATTATTAGTGTTATATTTTCCTCCGGCAAATGCTACTTCATCTGCTGTTATTAATCCTATCGGATATTTTAATTTTCCATTCCCTTCATTCCCATCTCCTGGGGTTGTATACAAGTCATTATCTTTATATTTACATTTTAAATCTGGTGTCTTGTTTGTATAATTTCTATTATATGCTCCATAATATGTTACTTGTGTTCCATAGCCTCCTGTTTTAGCATATGTACCTGTTTCACTTGTACTACTTGATCTATCTCCACAAAATCCTGATGTATAACTTATGTGTTCTGTTTCATCTGATAAATTTTTATTATACCAATCATCTATTACTCCTTTTATTGTACTATTAGAATTATTAGAATGTGCACTTGCCCAACTGCCTGCACTTGTTGCTCCATACATATACCCTACATATGCATTATCACCAGATGATTCATTAAACTTGCTAGTACTTATTTGGGTTCCTGTTCCTGTAGTATTTGGTGCAGCAGGTCCAGTTCCAGCATATATCATTCGAACTGAACCATCGCCATTAATACGTATTATTCGCCACCATATATCTTGACTTTTTGTTTTATCTTGCCCAAACTTTACCCAGTTATCTGTTGGGTTACCTGCAAAGTAATGTACTTCTCCAAAATCATCATATTGACTTGCATCTGCTGATTTATATATTACTCCTGTTGTATCTCCTGTTATTGTAGTATTAAATGTACCATTTTCTCTTGTTCTTACTGTTGTATGATCTGCTAGTATTTTATCTTTTGCTGTTTCTTTTATATCTAAATATATATAACATCTTGTTCCTTTTTTATTTACTCCTATATATACTTTTCCTTCTTTATATTCCATTGGTATATCTTTAGCTATTTCATCTTTTGTTCCATTATCTACTGTACAATATGAATTGGTTGTATTTAATGTATATCCACTTGCTGGTACATCTGTTTTTGTTTCATAACAAGTATCTTTATCTGTACATCCTTTTTGATTTTGTAAATTAATTGCCATTAAATTTAAATCTGCTTTTCTTATTCTTACTTCTCCTTCTGCAAAAGGTATTATTTGTTCATATGTATAATTAGCTTTACTTCCTTTTAATATTATTACACTTCCTATGGCTACTATTACTACTAATCCTATAAATACTTTTTTAAAATTAAATCCTTTTCTTAGTGTCTCAAACTTAATACCTGTATCTTTCATATTCTTTTCTCCAATCTATGTGATAATTATCTACTATCAATTATGTTAGATTTTTATCATTTATAATTAAATTATAAATTATGCAAGTTTAATTGTCAATACAAAACGTTTCATTTCTGAGACAAATGTTTTAGATTTATAAAAATAATGAGAGAATATACTTGGTGATTTACAATGTATTATGGAACTTTATTAAAAGAACTAAGAATTAAAAATGATTTAACTCAAGCTGATATAGCAAATATTTTAAAAATATCCCCTAAAACATATAATCATTATGAAGTAATGGAAAATATAATTCCTTTAAAACATTTAAATACTTTATGTAATTATTATAATATATCTATCGATTATTTATTTGGTTTTACTAAAACTAAAAAATATAATTTTACAAATACTAATATTGATATAAATATAATAAGTGAAAGATTAAAAAGTTATCGTAAAGAAAATAAAATATCTCAAGAAGATATTGCCATTTTATTAAATACTAATCGATCAGTTATAGCTAATTATGAACGAAAAAGAACTTTAATATCGACATCATGTCTTTATGTATTATGTGATAAATATTTTATATCAGCCGATTATATATTAGGAAGAATAGATAAAAAAATAACATTCAAAAAAAAAGATAAAAAAACTAAATAATAATATTTTATCTTTTTTTATCTAGATTCATAAATTCTATTTTTTATAGAAGCTAATAAATTTAACATATCTAAAGCAAATTCTCTAATTTCTCCTGAAACATTTTCACTATATAATAAATATTCAAAATCTGGATAAATTAAATTTAAAGTTTCTTCATCACATATAGTTATTTTACTTAAAACATTAAACATTTCAATAATCATTTTACTATAAGTATCAGAATCTCTTTTAAAATCACTTGGACATTTAGTTAAATATTCTATTGATAATCTACTTTCATAAGCAAGTATTGCAATATCTACATATTTAGAACCTAAAAAATAATCATTTCGATAATTAGCACATTCAAGTTCAATTATATCTGGTTCTAAACCATTTAAAAAATTATATTCCAAATCAACATTTGTATAATACAAATAATATTTATAACTAAGTAATTTTTCTTTTACTTGTTCATTATTTTCATTATTTAATAATTCATTTATTAAACTTAAATTTATTTTAGCAATATCAAAACGAAGAATATCAGCATATTCTATTGCATCTTCCCCAATCGTATTATAAAGTGTATTTGATATTCTATCATAAACATCACTATCTATATATTTTTTTCTTTTTTTTATATATCCAATAGCTTTTTCTATTAAATTTTTATTTGCTAATTCTATTAAAAGTCTTTTTTCTCTATTTAAAAATTCTTTAACTGGTCCTAAATATAATCTATAATCTATATCATTATTTATAGCTTCCATATAAGCTAAATTGATATAAAAATCTTTTATAATAGCACAAGTTTCAATTAAATCATTTATTATACGTTCCATAAAATATCCCCCTATAAATAAATATAACACAAATAAAAAAAGAAAGCTACTATTATTCACTATCTTCTTTTAAATCTTCTAATATTTCTTGATCTTCATCATTATTTTTTATATCTTTAGCTTCTTCATTTTGAGGTTGTTCTTCTTTTTTAGTTGGATTACCATCTTCATCTAAAAGTTGTTCTTCTAAGAATTCACTAGGTTCATCATCCATAAATTCTTTTTCTAAATATATATCGATATCACTATATTCTTTAGCACCAGTTCCGGCTGGAATAAGTTTACCAATAATAACATTTTCTTTTAGACCTCTTAAGTAATCAACTTTACCTTTAATCGCAGCATCTGTTAATACTCTTGTTGTTTCTTGGAATGAAGCTGCTGATAAATAACTATCTGTTTCTAATGAAGATTTAGTTATACCAAGCATAATTGGTCTACCTGTTGCTGGTACTCCTCCTTTTAAGATTACTGGTTTATTACCTTCAGTAAATTCATGTAATGAAACAGTTAAACCTTCAACAAAATCTGTATCTCCAGCATCAATAATTCTAACTTTATTGATCATTCTCTTAACAATAATTTCAATATGTTTATCGTTAATATCAACACCTTGTAATTTATAAACTGCTTGGATTTCTCTTAAAATATATTCTTGAGCTGTAAGTGGATCTGTAACAGCTAATAATTCTTTAGGAGCTATAGAACCTTCTGTTAATTTTTCACCAGCTTGAACTGTATCTCCAACTTCCACTCTAAGTTTAGTATTATAATTAGTTATATGTTCTCTAATACCTGCTTCATTTTCCACAACAACTTTATGTTTACCACCTAAATCTTCAATAGCAATAACTTTACCATTAATTTCTGATACTGTAGCCTTATATTTAGGAGTACGAGCTTCAAATAATTCTTCAACCCGAGGTAAACCTTGAGTAATATCATCGCCACCAGCAACTCCACCGGTATGGAATGTTCGCATTGTAAGTTGAGTACCAGGTTCTCCAATAGATTGAGCAGCCATAATACCTACAGCTTCACCTGTTTCAACTAAATTACCTGTAGCTAAGTTCCGTCCATAACATTTTTGACAAACCCCATTTTGAGTTTTACATGTTAAGACACTTCTTATTTCTACTTTTTTAACCCCAGCATTAACTATTTTAGTAGCAATGTTTTCAGTAATTAATTCATCTTTATCAACTATAACTTCTTTAGTTTCAGGATGAAGTACTTTTTTAGCAGTATATCTACCTAAAATTCTTTCAGATAAACTTTCTATCATCGCGCCATCTTTATCATTAACTAAATCGTATACTTCAACTCCAGCGATAGAACCACAATCAAATTCTTTAACAATAATATCTTGAGCAACATCAACTAATCTTCTGGTTAAATATCCGGAATCGGCTGTTCTTAAAGCGGTATCAGCTGAACCTTTTCTTGAACCATGAGTTGATAAGAAGAATTCGGATACATCTAATCCTTCAATAAAACATGAAGTAATTGGAATTTCAACAGTCGAACCATCAGGTTTAGCCATTAAACCTCTCATACCTGCAAGTTGAGTAAAGTTTGAAATTGAACCACGAGCATTAGAGTTCATCATCATAAATATAGGATTATCAAAATCATTGGCCGATAAAGCTTGTAATTCTTTTTTAATTTCATCATTAGCTTCTGTCCATATTTCAATAACACTGTTATAACGTTCTTCATCGGTAATTAAGCCTCTTTTAAATTGTTTATTAACCTTTTCAACTTTTTCTTTAGCTTTATCAATAATATCTTGTTTATGTTCACTTCTTACGATATCTGATACTGATACTGTAATACCCGCAACCGTAGAATATTTAAAACCTAAATCTTTTAATTTATCAAGCATTATTGAAGTTTCAGTAGTTTTATATCTTTTAAATACTTGAGCAATTATCCATTCTAAAGTTTTTTTAACAAATGGTTTAGATAATTCCATTTTAGCTATTTCTTTTGGAATATTTTTACCCATTTCAATAAAGAATTTATTTGGAGTTATACCTTCAATATTATCTTTAGTTCCTTCATTAATAAATGGGAAAGAATCAGGTAATATTTCATTAAATATTATTTTACCAACTGTTGTAACTAAATATTTATCATGTTGTTCTTCTGTAAATAATTTATGGGTAAAAGATCTAACTGGTAAAGCAATTCTAGTATGTAAAGTTACTTCTCTTCTTTCATAAGCCATTAAAGCTTCACTTGGACTTTTAAATACTCGTCCTTCGTTTTCTTCACCAGCTTTCTCAATTGTTAAGTAACAATTACCAAGCACCATATCTTGGGATGGTGTAACAATTGGTTTTCCATCTTTAGGATTTAAAATATTACTTGCTGATAACATTAAAATTCTAGCTTCGGCTTTAGCTTCTTCAGATAAAGGAATATGAACAGCCATTTGATCTCCATCGAAATCGGCATTAAATCCTGTACAAACTAAAGGGTGTAATCTAATAGCTTTTCCTCCAACTAATTTTGGTTCAAAAGCTTGAATACCAAGTCTATGTAAAGTTGGGGCTCTGTTAAGCAAAACTGGATGTTCTGTAATTACATCTTCCACTATATCCCAAACACATTCATCTCTAGTATCTATTAATTTTTTAGCTCCTTTAATATTATGAGCTAAACCTCTTTCTACTAAACCATGAATAACATGAGGTTTAAATAACTCTAAAGCCATTTCTTTAGGAATACCACATTGATACATTTTTAAATTTGGTCCTACAACGATAACTGAACGACCAGAGTAATCTACTCTTTTACCAAGTAAATTTTGACGGAAACGACCTTGTTTACCTTTTAACATACTAGATAAACTTTTAAGTGGTCTATTTCCGGCAGCAGTAATACTACGACCTCTACGACCATTATCAAATAAGCTATCAACTGCTTCTTGAAGCATTCTTTTTTCATTTTGAACAATAATAGTAGGTGCTCCAAGTTCTAATAACTTTCTTAAACGATTATTTCGATTAATAATTCGACGATATAAATCATTTAAATCACTAGTAGCAAACCGACCACCATCAAGTTGAATCATTGGTCTAAGTTCTGGTGGAATTACTGGTAAAACATCTAATATCATCCATTCTGGTTTATTACCAGATTCTTGAAAAGCTACTAAACAATCAAGTCTTTTAACTAAACGTATTCTTTTTTGACCAGTAGCATTTTCAAGTTCTCCTCTAAGAGTTTCTACTTCTTTATCAATATCCACATTTTGTAATAATTCTTTAATAGCTTCGGCACCCATACCTACTTTAAATGAGTTACCATATTTTTCATAATATGCTCGATATTCTCTGTCAGATAAAGTTTGTTTTTTCTCTAAAGGAGCATTTCCTGGGTCAATTACTACATAACTAACAAAATATAATACTTCTTCTAAATCTCTAGGTGACATATCTAAAACTAATCCCATTTTAGATGGTACACCTTTAAAGAACCAAATATGAGAGCAAGGAGCAGCAAGTTCAATATGACCCATTCTCTCCCGTCTAACTCTTGATTTAGTTACTTCTACTCCACATCTATCACATATTACATTTTTATATCTAAGTCTTTTATACTTTCCACATGAACATTCATAATCTTTAGTAGGTCCAAAGATTTTTTCACAGAATAGTCCACCTCTTTCGGGTTTTAAAGTTCTATAATTGATAGTTTCAGGCTTTTCAACCTCACCATAAGACCAACTTCTAATTTTCTCAGGTGATGCAATTCCTATCTTAATTCCTTTAAAATTATTAACATCTATCATTATTACACCTCTTCCCCAATATCTTCGTCATCGATCTCTTCATCATCTATTTCTTCATATTCATCATCATCGTCATCATCAAAATCGTCATTAAAATTTTCTTTTTCTTCTTTTTTAATTTCAATTTCACCATCACGAATTGTTGCTTCTGCATCTATTTCTTCAATTTTTAAAGTATCTTCTTTTTCTTCCTCTTCTTCAAGTTCTTTAAATTCTACTACATTATCATCATTATCAATAATTTGCATATCTAAACCTAAAGCTTGGAATTCTTTAATTAATACTCTAAATGATTCAGGAACACCAGCTTGATTTACCGTTTTACCTTTAACTAAAGCTTCATAAACCTTAACCCGTCCAATAATATCATCGGCTTTAACCGTTAAGATTTCTTGTAAAACATGCGCAGCTCCATAAGCATATAAAGCCCAAACTTCCATTTCTCCAAAACGTTGACCACCAAATTGAGCTTTTCCTCCAAGAGGTTGTTGAGTAACTAAAGAATAAGGACCGGTCGCTCTAGCATGTAATTTATCATCAACCATATGGTGTAATTTAAGCATATACATAACTCCAACACTAATACGATTATCAAAAGGTTCTCCTGTCCGTCCATTATATAGAACAGTTTTACCATCTGCTTCCATACCAGCTGCTTTCATTTCTTCTTGAATATCTTCCCAAGTTGCACTGTCAAATACTGGTGTAGCATAATGACAACCTTGAAGTTTTCCTGCCATACCTAAATGTAATTCTAAAATTTGACCAATATTCATCCGCGAAGGAACTCCAAGAGGATTAAGCATTACATCAACTGGTTTACCATTAGGCATATAAGGCATATCTTCTTCTGGTAATACTAAAGAAATAACCCCTTTATTACCATGTCTACCAGACATTTTATCTCCAACTTGAATTTTTCTTTTTTGAATAATATAAACTCTTATAACTTTAGAAACACCAGCTGGAAGTTCATCAGAATTTTCTTTAGTATAAACTTTAACATCATGAACAATTCCGGCTGCACCATGTTCCACTCTTAAAGAAGTATCTCTAACTTCTCTAGTTTTTTCACCAAATATTGCATGTAATAATTTTTCTTCACTAGTAAGTTCTTGAACTCCCTTAGGTGTTACTTTACCAACTAAGATATCTCCTTCTTTAACTTCTGTACCAATTCTTACAATACCACTAGAATCTAAGTTTTTCCGAGCTTCTTCACTTACATTTGGAATATCTCGCGTAATTTCTTCAGGTCCTAATTTAGTATCTCGACAATCTATATCATAATGATCTATATGTAAAGAAGTATAAACATCATCTTTAACTAATCTTTCATTTAAGATAACGGCATCTTCATAATTGTATCCATTAAATGTCATGAAAGCAACAGTCATATTTTTACCTAAAGCAAGTTCACCTTTTTCAGTTGATGGTCCATCGGCAATTACTTCGCCACGATGAACTTTATCACCTTTTTTAACAATTGGATGATGATTTAAAGCAGTTGAAGCATTAGTTCTTTCAAAATCAGCTAAATAATAAGTATCTTTACCTTTAGCATTTTTAACAATAATTTTTTTACCATCAGCATATTGAACTACCCCATCAGCTTTACATACAACTGTAGAACCTGAATCTCTAGCTGCAATATATTCTACTCCAGTTCCAACAATTGGAGCTTCACTAGTTAAAAGTGGTACTGCTTGCCGTTGCATGTTTGCACCCATTAAAGTTCTATTAGCATCATCATATTCTAGGAATGGAATACAACTTGTTGTAATTGCTACGATTTGACTTGGTGCCACATCAACAAAATTAACATTTTCCCTTTTAACCATAACATTATCGCCATTTAAACGACATAATATTTCATCATTTTCAATACGATTATTTTTATCTAATTTAACAGTAGCTTGAGAAATATATAAATCATTTTCTTCATCGGCTGTCATATAAACAACTTCATCAGTTACAACTCCATCAATTACTTTTCGATAAGGAGTCATAATAAATCCATATTCATTAATTTTAGCATAACCCGCTAGAGAAGTAATTAATCCTATATTTTGACCTTCTGGTGATTCAATAGGACAAATACGTCCATAATGGGATGCATTAACGTCACGTACATCCATACCTGCTCGATCTCTAGATAAACCTCCAGGACCTAAGCTAGATAAACGTCTTTTATCTGTAAGTTCGGCAATCGGATTAATTTGATCCATAAATTTTGATAATTGAGAAGAACCAAAAAATTCTTTTAAAGCCGCCGTAACTGGTCTAATATTAATTAAAGTCTTTGGAGTAACACTATCAAGTTCTTGAGTAGTCATTCTCTCTCGGATTACTCTTTCCATTCTAGTCATACCAGTTCTAAAAACATTTTGAATTAATTCTCCAACTTGACGTACCCTTCTATTACCTAAATTATCTATTTCATCTGTATTACCAATATTAGCATGTAAATTTAAATAATATGATACTGATGCATAAATATCTGGAATAGTAAGTCTTTTTACATCTACTGATGAATCATTACCAATTATTTTAATTACTTTATCTGGATTTTCTTTATCATACACTAAAACATCTTGAATTTTATCATATTCATCAAGTTCTTCATTAATAATTGTTTTATGTAAATTAAATCCATTTTGAAATATTGGTTTAATTAATTCTAAAACTTCTTTCGTAACAACTGTACCTTTACTCGCTACTACTTTCTTTCCATCTTTAATATCTTGAGCTAAAGTGCATCCTAAAAGACGGTCTAATATATTTAACTTTTTATTAAATTTATAACGACCTACTTTAGCTAAATCATAACGGAATCTATCAAAGAAACGAGTAACTAATTGGTTTTTACTACTATCTAATGTTGCTGGTTCTCCTGGTCTTAATTTTTCATAAATTTCAATTAAAGCTTCTTCAGTATTCCTTGTATTATCTTTTTCAATAGTATTTACTAAATAATCATTTTCACCAAATACTTCAAAAATATCTTCATCACTTGATAAACCAAGCGCTCTTAAGAATGTGGTAATAGGAACTTTTCTTGTTCTATCAATTCTTACATACATGATATTTCGAGCATCTAATTCATACTCTAACCATGTTCCTTTATTCGGAATAACTTCTCCTGAAATTATTCTTCTACCATTTTTATCTATTTCTCTTTTAAAATAAATAGATGGACTACGAACCAATTGAGATACAATAACTCTCTCGGCTCCATTAATAATAAAAGTTCCAGCTTCAGTCATTAAAGGCATATCCCCAAGGAATATTTCTTGTTCTTTAACTTCTCCTGTTTCGTGTATAAACACTCTTGCTTGAACCTTTAAAGGCGCTGCATAGTTTACCATTCTCTCCTTAGCTTCTTTAATCGAATATCTAGGTTCTTCAAATTTGTAATCACCAAATTCTAAAGATATATTACCAGTAAAGCTTTCAACTGGGAATAAATCTTCAAATATTTCTTTGATACCAAATTCTAAAAATTCTTGATAACTTTTCTTTTGAATTTCAAGTAAATCTTGCAACTCCATAGTATTATGCGATCTTGAAAACGTTCTTCTTTGTCTATGATCGCCAAAATTTTCAACTTTATAAGCCACGATTTCACCCCAATATCTAAATTTTTTAGTGCTCTTTTAAAGAAAAAAACAAATATGTCACCAATATAAAATTTTAGCAATAAATTTAAGACATGTCAATTCTTTTTTGCTAAAAATATTAAAAAACCTTTACTTTTTTCTTTAATATCCAATGAATAAATTTTCTCTAACTCTTTTTTTATACTTAAAGCCCCTTGATCTTTACGAATAACAAACCAAACCTCCCCATCATCTGTTAAATATTCTTTAGCTTCTCCAAGTATTTTTAAAACAATATCTTTACCCGCTCTAATTGGAGGATTAGTAATTATTAAAGAATACTTATCATTTATTTTTTCATATATATTACTCTCTTTAAAAGAGACACTAACCTTATTTAATTTTTGATTTTCTTGGGCAAGCTCTAAAGCTCTTAAATTAATATCAATTCCTACTCCGGGAACTTTTAATATTTTTGAAAGAACTATACTAATAAACCCATACCCACATCCAACATCTAAAAAATTTTTTATTTCCTTTTTATTTTTTAAATAGGTATCAATTAGTAATTTACTACCATAATCTATTTTATCTTTACTAAAAACTCCATTATCACTTACAAACGAAAAAGAATAAGAATTATACTCATAATTAATAATTCTTTTTTCACTTTTTAATTTATCGTTATTAGTAAAGTAATGATTCAATTACATACACCCTTTTTTTAATATTACTTTTAGTATAACAAATATTCTAAATTAGTCAAGTATGAATTTTAAAAATTATATAAAAATACTTAGAATTGACACTAAAATAAAAATTTAACATAAATTAATAATGAGAATACATGAAAGGGTGAATAATATGAATAATAATTGTGAAAACAATACAACAGGCAATTGCATTAATGAAATATTAAGTGTTATTTTTGTTTTACAACAAAATGCGTGTCCTGAATCTTGTTTAGATGCCTGTGATAGACCTGTTTTAGGTGGTGGACCAAATTGCTTAATTTGTAACACTAGACCCGTTATGCTTTATACCTGCTGCGGAAATGGAACACCTTGGAGTATGCCAAC
The DNA here is from genome assembly GCA_947624855.1 of uncultured Bacilli bacterium. Lineage (GTDB taxonomy): Bacteria > Bacillota_I > Bacilli_A > RF39 > UBA660 > Caccenecus. Next base: position 21,053 of record CANQMC010000001.1, read on the forward strand.
CTTAAAAGATTCCACAATAACATGTTCAGCTACTACACCAACCGAATGCTCCAATATTTTTAGAGTAGAAAAAATTGAAGGTAACTGTTGTACATTTAGAGTACTTGCCGATAATCCTGATACTACTAGTCTAAATCCATATGTTGCCACAAATTCTTTCTTTACTATGGATTGTAGTTGCCTATGTGCCATACGATGCCTAAGTGATACATTTGTAGATTGTGTTTGTTAAAAAACCTCAATGAGGTTTTTTTAATTGGCATGTCTAAATAAATAATTAGTCTTACTTTCTAAAGTATTTTGTTTTAAATATATTTCTAATAATTCATTAATATGATTACAAATAATATCATTTCTATCTTTAATATTTAAATCCATTAAATTCTTTTTAGGCATCGAAGTTCCTGTTTCTTTTTCTAATTTTATCATTATATTATAATAATAATGATAATCAATTAAATAAATTAAATTTCTAAAATCATAACCCATACTTACTAATTTATTAATATAAATTAAAAAATAATCAGCTACAATATTTAATACTTGTTTTTCATAAACTTCTTCAAAATAATACATTGTACTTAATAATTTACCATTTAAAAATTCTAAAAAACAATTATATATATCTGGACTATTAATAATATCATTTAAATTATTAATAATAATATTTATCTTATCAATATTATTACTTTTATCTAATTGTTGTAGTTCAATATTATTTAATAAATATACTAATCGATCTTCAAATTCTTTATTAACTTCTTTAATATCTAAATCATTTAACATTTTTAATTTTTCTAAATATTCTTTAATAATTTCTAATAACCATTTTTGAAAAAATAATATATCATATTCATCTAACTCTTTAATTTTATTTAAAATATTATTAATAAGAAGATTTAATTCATTATTTTTAAGAGCTCCCTCTTTTAATTTAAGAATACTAAAATAATTATCTAAAAAATTTATTTTAAGATCAATTTCAAATTTATATTTAGAAGGATTAATAATTTCATTTAGCTTTTTCTTTAAAGGTTTAAAAATAGTTAAAATACTACTTCCTCCAACTATTCCTAAAATAATAGCCATAATTTTATTTATAGCATAAATTAAGCCTAAATTATAAATTATAAATCCTATACCTACTGCTAAAGCTCCCGTTATTATAATACTTAATAATAATTCTAAAAAATCTTTTTCATTCCAATCAATATTTTTTAAATATAAATTTAAATTTCCTATATCTTTTTTAGATAAACTATAAATATCTAATTTATTTAATAAATTACTTAATATTTTCCCATTAGTTGTCTTATAAATAATATTTAAAATATCTTCATTATTCATACAATTACCTCTTTTATATATTTGTAAAAATTATTATAGTTCATTTTATTTAAAATTTCAATACCAAAAATCTTGACTTTATCAAAATAAAATGTTATATTGTTAACACACAGGGCGGGATAGCTCAGCTGGCTAGAGCGACCGGTTCATACCCGGTAGGTCGGGGGTTCAATCCCCTCTCCCGCTACCAATAATGATTATTACTAGATCGTGTATCTAGTTTTTATTTTTTTGTTGTTATTTAATATGCAAGAAATTCTTGCTAGTAATGTCAAATAAGTTTGATATAATAATTTTAGATTATCTTTTATAATGTTCTTATGAAAGGAGGAAATTTTATGGATCTGGGTAATAAAATTTTAAAAATAAGAAAGGATAATAAAATGTCACAAGAACAGTTTGCAGAAGTTTTAAATGTTACAAGACAAACTATTTCAAATTGGGAAAACGGAAAAAATTATCCAGATATTGAAACACTAATTAAAATTAGTGATAAGTTTAATGTTTCTCTAGACATTTTATTAAAAGGTGATAAAGAAATGATAAAAGATATTAATAAAAAAATAAAAAATAATAAAGTATTAAAAATAATTATTGTTGTTCTTATTGTTATTATTGCTATAATTGCTTTAATTGTTGGCCTAAAAACATATGAAAGAATAGATTATTATTTGGAAATTAATAATATTGATAAAGATAATCCCCCTATAGCACTTACTATGAATAAATGTAATTACAATGATAAAAGATTAAGATTAAATGCTATAATAGAGCAAGATTGTAATTACGAATATAAAAAATGGTATGAAGTTCCAAGTTGTACTTCTGATTATAATAAGAAACCAATTGCTTTTAATATTATAGATAATAAAACTAAAGAACAAGAAAAAGAATTAATGGAAAAAATGAATATTAATTTAGATGATTATGATAGTGCGATTGATTTACTTACTGCAATGGAAGATTACATTATAAGTATTGGTGGCACTTGTGATAATAGATAATAAGTAAAATTACAATTTGTATGAGTAAAATGATATCTAGAGTGATTAAACACTCTTTTTAAATACCAAAAGAAGAAAAAAAAGAATTAATATTTTAAATCAATTCTAATTATTCACTTAATTTAGCTTTTTTATTTTTAACACTAAAAACTATTATCGCAATTATTAAAGTTAAACTTCCTCCAGCAATTAAACCTATTGCTAAAAGTTTTAAATTTTCATCAGATAAATTAAATAAATTTTTAGTTGTTTTAGTAACTGTATTATTATTTGTATTATTAGTAAAACTAAATTCATAACTTAAAGTATCTTTATTTAATAAATTCCAAGTTAAAGTTTTACCATCATTTGATACATTATCAGCATTATTTGATATTGCTTTATTTGGTAAAGTAACTTCATATGTAAGGGATATATATTCTTTTAAAGCATCGGCATCCATATTCATATCACTAATATCTAAATTCATATCTGTATCAGTAGAATTATTACCAGTATCAGCATTATCTAAAACATCTTTTGTATTATAATTTGCTTTATAAATATCATTATTTTTAATAAAAAATTTATCATTCGTACCATCAAAATTTAAATCCATAACTTTATCTTCATTTGTACTAATATCATCAATATTATTAAAATGCTTAGCTATAGTCAAAATATATTTATAATTTTGTTTATCAAAATTAGCATTAACTGTATAACCATTATCTTTAAATTTTTGAAGATCATCATTGTTTAATGCTTCATCAAAATCCATTTCTCCCGAATTTATCGCTTCATCTAATTCTTTTTTAAAATCTTCTTCACTTTTAGTTGTCGAACTTTCACTCATACAATTAGTAACACATTCTTCGGGATTATCACTATCATCACAATTAGATTGACAATTCATCGTACTATCATCAAACATTGATTGCGCTGTTGAATAAAATTTAAGTAAATCAATTTCTAAATTCATATTTAAATCAACACTTTTATCATTATTAACATTCATATTTACTTTAGTATTCATACACCCTGCCATAAATAGCATACATATACATAAACAAATTATTTTTAAACCTTTTTTAATCACACTTAACACCTCTTATTATAAAAATCATAGCACACAATTTATACATAGTCAATTAATATTCCTTTTTTGATTGTCAAGTAAATATCTACTTATTTTTATTTTTTTTCTTTTCTATTTTTGTTTGTTCTTTATAATTTTTCATAATTTCAAAAGTTTTATGATATTCTCTTTCAATATTTGGGAAAGCTTTTAATAAACGATTTGGAAAAGCTTTAAAATTAGCAATAGATTCTTTAATTCTTTTTTCAAAAATAATAGGTATTTTATTAATTTTTTCTTCATTTAACTCTTCAGCAATAATAATTCTATTACGTAAGTTAAACGCTATAATAAATGAATAAATAGAATCTAACATAAAAATTATAAATAAAACTAAAGCTACAATTTTCCAAACTTTAAAAGGAAATAAAGAAAATAATAAAAATATTAAAGGAGCTAAAAAATAAATTATAAATAAAGCTAAAATACCAAATAAAATAGAATTACGAAGACATACCCTACCATTTAAATTATATGGTCTATCAGAATAATCCCACCATTTATTATGAAATACTTTTTCGAGTAAAAAAGAAATAAAATATTCTAAAGCACTAGTTATAACAATACCTACGATAAAAACTACAACTGGATCATTGTAATAGCGCATTAAACAAAGCAATATTAATAATGCTCCAATTCCATAAATAGGAATATAAGGTCCACATAAAAAACCACGATTTACAAATTTTTTGGTATTTAAATAAACCCAAAACACTTCAATAAAATAACCAATAAAGGAACATAAGAAAAATATTAAAAATGTATAAACTATTATTTCTTTCATAACATACCTCTATATAATTATATCACTCAAATAAAACATTAACAATATTTTAATTAAAATATAAGCATATAATTTAAATAAAAACATATAATCTAACAGAAAGGATAATTTTTATGATTAATAAACAAAATTTATGGTTTATAACTCTTTTTTCTTTAATATTAGTTTTAAGTGTTTATTATTTAACAATGAAAGATGATACATTAAAAACAATAAATGTAAATAATAATACAGAAGCTTCCGAAGTTGTTGTATCTGAAAATGATAATTTAGTAGCTTTAAAAGTAGCTAGTGAAGAAGAATTAATATCCAAAACAAAAGAATTACAAGATATTTTATTAAATGCTACGGCTACTGCTGAAGAAAAAAATAATGCTTATGAAGAATTACAAAACTTAAATAAAACCGAAGCTGATAAAGAAACAATTGAAAAACTTATTAAAGAAAATTTTAAATTGGAAGCAGTAGTAAATATAACAGATAATAATATTAATGTTACTATTGGCAGTGAAAAACATGATGCAACGCTTGCTAATAATATTATAAGAAGTATCCAAAAACTATTTAATGAAGATAAATATATCACGGTTAAATTTGGTTAATTAGGCTTTAATTTAACCATTTTTCCTTTCATATCATAAAATACACTAGAAAGATTATAAATTGAAAGGAAGGTACACGTGAAAAGAAGTATTTTAACTAAAAGAGAACATGAAATATTTAATTTACTAGTAGCGAGTAAATCAACCAAAGAAATAGCCGGACTTTTAGGTATTAGTGAAAAAACTGTCCGTAATCATATATCTAATGCCATTCAAAAATTAGAAGTAAAAGGTCGAGCGGGCGCTGTAGTCGAATTACTCCGCTTAGGTGAAATAACATTATAAATTAATCTCCCCACAAAGGAGATTTTTTAAATTCTAAGTCTAAAAATACTTTATTTATCGTATATATTAATTAGGTGATAATATGCTTAAAAAAAATGCTCTTAGAAGAATAATGGTTTCCAGTATTGCCCTTTTTATCGTAGGAATTCTTTATTTTTTCCCCGATAATAAAACCGAAGAATCAATAACGCCTAATGTAAGTTACATCGAAGTAAATAAAACCCCTATTTATTTAATTAATAAAGATAATTATGTTGTAAGAACTAATATTGCCACAACCAATAAAGATCCTTTAAATAAAGCCAAAGAACTTTTAAATGCCCTTACTATTGATGGTGATAAAACAGAATATATTTTAAAAAATTTTAAACCTATTATTCCTAAAAACACTAAAGTATTAGATATATCTTTAAAAGATGGTTTATTAAAAATAAATTTTTCTAAAGAATTTTTAAATGTTAAAAAAGATGATGAAGAAAAATTAATCGAAGCCATTATTTATACTTTAACTGAAATTAAAGATATAAAAGAAATTATGATATTTATTGAAGAAACAAAATTAGATATATTACCTCAAAATAAAATTATTCTTCCTAATACTTTAACTAGAGATTTTGGAATAAATAAAGTTTATGATTTAACAAATCTTAAAAATACAACCAAAACCACTATTTATTATGTAGGAAAAGAAAATGATCTAACATATTATATACCTATAACTAAAATAGATAATAAAACTAATAATAAAGTTGAAATAATTATAAATGAACTTAAAAGTTCTCCAATATATGAAACTAATTTAATTAGTTATTTAGCTAGTAGTGTTAAACTATTAAATTATGAAGCCTTAGAAAATCAAATTGAACTTAGTTTTAATAATGAAATATTTAGTGATTTTAAAGAAGAAAACATTCAAGAAGAAGTTAAATATTCCATATCTTTATCTTTAAAAGATAGTTTAAAAGTCGAAAATGTTATTTTTAAAGTTAATGATAAAATAATTACAACATTTAAAGAAAATAACTAAAAAAATCAAATAATAAAATTTGATCTTTTTAAATATCTAATTTTAAGACAACATCACTTTCAGGATAAGTTACACAAGGATGAATATAATCATTTTCACTTAAAGCTTTTACTTGAGTAGCCCCAATAGTTTTTACTTTACCTTGAATTAAAATACTTCTACAAAAGCCACAAATACCAACTCGACAAGAAGAAGGTGCTTTAATACCTGCCTTTTCCATTGAAATTAATAAAGATTCATCACTTTTACATTTTATTGTTTTAACTTCATCTTTCATAATTACTTTTAAAGAATAAGTATTTTTTTCTGATGGTTCATACATAACATTAAAATTTTCATAATGAACATTCTTTTTAGGAATATTAAATTTCAATAATATTTCATTCATAGTTTGATATAAACCTTTAGGACCACACATTAAAACTGTATTAAATTCTTTTAAATAAGGTTCAATCATTTCTTCATTTATATAACCATTTAAATAATTATCTTTTTCTTCTTCCGTTAATGTAATTACAAAATTAATATTTTTATTTTTATTTAATTCATTTATTTCATCTTTAAATATAATATCTTTTTCTTTTTTAACACTATAAATAACAGTTAAAGAACATTCTTCATCTTTATCTTTAATAGCTTTAGCTAAAGACATAAAAGGAGTAATTCCACTACCTCCCGCAATAGCAATTACATTTTCTTCATCTCGAATTTTATTATAACCAAATTCTCCCATTGGTTTAGAAATAGTAAGACCATCCCCTACTTTAATATCTTTAAACATAATATTACTAACTAAACCATTTGGTACTTTTTTAATCGTAATTCGATAAAAATTTTTTAAAGCTTCACTTGGAGATGAAGATAAAGAATAAGCTCTAGTAACATAAGCATCATCGATAAATAACTTTAAACTAATATATTGTCCAGCCTTAAATGGTGCTAATTCTCTTGTACCTTTACTTACATCAGGTTCTAATATAAAACTTTTAGTATCATCAGTTTCTTTTATAATATCTTTTACAATTACATATTGTAAATCATTCATTTTACTTACCTCTTTATCTATATGGGTATCTAAAATATCTTTAGCACTATAATCTTTAATAATATCTTGTCGAACCTTTTTTAATTCTGTAATATTTTCCATAATTTTCCTCCTAAAAATCGTCTTTATTTAATAATTTATTTGTTATAAAATAACCACTTTTAATTGCATTATCAGCTCCATTTCCAAACAAAGAAGAACCACCCACAAAACTTATATTTGGATCTTTTTCATCTTCATAAGAAACTAATCTATTAATTGAATTATCATAACCTTTTCGCATATAACCATACATACTACCATTAATATTATTAGTTAATTTTTCAAAAGCAAATGGAGTTACAATTTCTATTTCTTCAATATATGCTTTAAGTTCAATATTAAAATATCTTTCAAATTGTTCAATTAAATTATTAGCTAAATCTTCTTTTAATTTATGATAATTACTTTTATTAACTTTAGCCCAAGCATCTCCATAATAATCAGTTTTTAAAACCATAATTGTTGTATTTTTAGGACTAACATCTTCATTAACAACATTAGGCACGATTGCTTCAAATGTTGAATGATAAAAACTATTCATAGATTTAATATTTATAATACTATTTAAATTATTAAAATTATAATATTTATAATGTTTTAAACCTAAAGTTTTACAATCTTTATTTAAACCTAAATAAACAACTAAAGAATTAGCTCCAATCGTTCTTGCATTTTCAAGTTTATTTATTTCTGGAGTAGCTTTTAATAAATCTTTATAAACATATCTTGGCATTAAATCACAAATTAAATGTTTACATTTATATTCTTTTTGATCTTTAGTTTCTACTAAAACATAATCTTTATTTTTATTAATATTAACAACTTCTGCATTAAATATTATTTTACCATGTTTATCTCGATATTTATTTACCATATTAAAAATTAATTCCATATTTTTAATATTTAAAACTACTCTTTTTTTAAATATTATTTTATACATAAACTCAGCATAATCAATAAAACTAAGTTTATTTAAAGGACTACCTAATTGAATCCATAAAAAACTTAAATAAGGAATTATTTCTTTAGAAATACCTATATCTATTAAAGCATCATAAGCATTAGTATCTAAATACTTTAAAAAATATTCATTTTTAACTTTAACTCCCTTTTCAATTTCTAAAATACTATCATGTATTTCTTTAATTACTTTTAAAAATTTTTTCAAATTAGTAATTGAACCTGGTTTTAAATGTTCTAAATAAATAAAGAAATCTTCAATATTACCTTTTATTTCATAAGGTTTTTTTAAATCTAATGCATTTATTAAAGCATTAAAAGGAACTACTTCACCATCTATACTAAGATCATATTCATTAAAAATATTTTGAAGTTCTCCAATATGTTCTGAATTACCATAGTTATATAAATCATAAAGGGCTGTATCAAATTCAAATCTTCCTTTTTTAAAAGTCGTAGTGGCTCCTCCTGGTAAACTATTTTTTTCTAAAATTAATACTTTTTTAGAATTTAAAGTTAAATTTAAACCGGCACTTAATCCTCCAAGTCCTGAACCAATAATAATATAATCATAAATCATGTTTATTCTCCTCTCTCATTAAATACATAATTAGTTATCTCTGGCATATCAACACCATATTCTTTTATATATTCTTTATGTTTTTTTAACATATTATCACAATAAATATTTAATTCATTAACTGTTACATTAGAAATATTTAAATGTTTTAAAGCTAATTTTACTAAACTAAAACGATCAATTCCATTTAAAACTCGCATATCAAAGGAAGTTGTTATTGCACCTTCTTCAATATATCCTCTTACATGAAGATTTTTATTTGTTCTTTTATATGTTAATTCATGAATTAAATTTGGATAACCATGAAAAGCAAATATAATTGGTTTATCTTTTGTAAACAAATTATCATATTCTAAATCCGTTAAACCATGAGGATGTTTATCATAACTTACAAGTTTCATTAAATCTACAACATTGATTACTCTAATTTTAAGATATGGTAACCATTTTCTTAAAATTTCGGAAGCTGCTATAATCTCTAAATTAGGAGTATCACCAGCACTAGCTAAAACTAAATCGACACCATCTTGATCATTACTAGCAAAATCTAATACGCCTAAACCATTTTTAGTATGTTTTAAAGCTTGCTCTTTATTTAACCATTGTAATGTTTGATGTTTACTTGCTACTACGACATTTATATAATCTTTAGTTTGACTTATATGATTAAAAGTTGATAATAAAGTATTAGTATCTATTGGTAAATATATTCTAACAATATCCGCTTTTTTAGTAATAATATGATTTAAAAATCCTGGATCTTGATGAGTATATCCATTATGATCTTGTTGCCAAACATGACTAGTTAAAATAATATTTAAACTAGAAATTGGAACTCTCCAAGAAAGCTCTTTAGAAACTTTAAGCCATTTAGCATGTTGCGATACCATACTATCAATTATTCGACTAAATGATTCATAAGTATGAATAAAGCCATGTCTACCAGTAAGTAAATATCCTTCTAACATCCCTTCACAAGCATGTTCTGATAAAATAGTATCAATTATTGCTCCATCTGTATTTAACTTATCGTCATCTTTTATCATTTCTCCATTCCATTTACGATTAGTTACTTCAAATACATGATTTAATCTATTTGATAAAGCTTCATCTGGACCAAATATTCGATAATTATTTTTATTTAATTTAATTATATCTCTTATAAAATAAGATAATTCTGTCATATCACTTAATTTAATTTTACCAGGTTCATATATATCAACTAAATAATTATCTAACTCTGGCATCACTAATTCTTGTAAAAGTAATCCTCCGTTAGCGTGTTTATTAGCGCCCATTTTATTTAAAGGTATTAATTCTTGTAAACCTTTTTTCAAAGTCCCATTAGCATCAAATATTTCATTTATTCGATAACTCTTTAACCAATTTTCTAATATTTCAATATTATCTAAATGATCTTTATCTATATTAAGAGGTACTTGATGAGATCTAAAAGTTCCTTCAATTATTTTTTCTTCAACTATTTTAGGTCCAGTCCAACCTTTAGGAGTTTCTAAAATAATCATTGGCCAAATAGGTCTCATATTATCTATAAGTTTTATTTCTTTAATCTTTTTAACAATTAATTCTAAAGCATCAGCCATGTCTTCATGAATTTGAGTCATATTCTCATATTTAACATATATTGGTTCATAACCTAAACCTTTAAAATAACTAAATAACTCATCTTTAGGTATTCGAGCTAAAATACTAGGATTAGCTATTTTATAACCATTTAAATGTAATATAGGAATAACTACTCCATCATTTTTAGGATTAATAAATTTATTTAATTGCCAACTAGCCGCTAGAGGTCCCGTTTCAGCTTCACCATCACCAATAATACAACAAGCCCACAAATCTGGATTATCTAAAACAGCCCCATAAGCATGAGCAAGACTATATCCAAGTTCCCCACCTTCATTAATACTTCCTGGAATTTCTGGAGCAACATGACTTGAAGTTCCCCCTGGAAAACTAAATCTTTTAATTAATTTTTTTAAACCTTCTTCATCATAAGTTATATCTGGATAATATTTACTATAAGTTCCTTCCAAATAAACATTAGAATAACAAGCTCCTCCCCCATGACCAGGTCCACTTATAAAAATCATATTTAAATCATATTTTTTAATAATTCTATTTAGATGGACATAGCAAAAATTTTGACCAGGTGTAGTTCCCCAATGGCCTACTAATTTAGATTTTATATGCTCATACTTTAAAGGTTCTTTTAATAATACATTATCTTTTAAATATAATTCGGCTGCCGTTAAATAATTAGCTCCTCTAAAATAAGCATCTATTTTTTCAAGTTCTTGTGCATCTAATATTCTCTCCATCTAATATCACTCTACCCTATATAATTATAACAAAATCTAAAAAATAATACAATAACAATTATATCATTTATTACCCTATATATTTTACAAATAATTTATTTAAATACTTTACAAAATAAATTTAAAGTGATATTATTAATTTAAGCAAGGTACTTATCTAGTACTTGCCCTTAGTGCAAGCACATATCCGTTGGATATAGTGCTTTTTTTATTTTACCAAAACCCCCTGATGGATTAACCTAAGCTAATCCAAAGATAATTAATAAAATAATTATCATTATAAGTATAAATATTAATATATCTTGTAACAAGATAATCATACTTTTACTCATATTGACCACTCCTTTACTAATCAGATTAATAAATAAGTGGCAAGCACTATAGATTTCCCTTGCATAAAGAAAGATATCACACAAAAAACATTTTGGTCAAGCAAAAAATTAATTTGACCACACTTTTTCAAGATTAGCGACTAAAACCAACAAAATATGACATTTAAAACATATAAAAAGAACAACAATAAATAAAAGTTGTTCTATTCTTGCCTCTTATGACCGGACACTTTTTGTTTCAGTATTTTAGGGTATAAAAATACAAGCATAGTATTTTGCTTCTTATGCTTGTTTTTTTCAATTGATTTTGCAATCACTTTTTGTTATACTTTTTTTATAATAAACATAGAAAGTT
>CANQMC010000002.1 GCA_947624855.1 uncultured Bacilli bacterium
ATTATATTGCAAATTTAGCAATTGCTTAATTAAAGATTGTCCATAAAAATGTGTCTAAAAACTTGACATAAATCCAAGTCATGAAGAAAGAAAAAGAGAAATGATTGAAGAAGCAGAAAATAAAGGCGAAGCTAAAGGCAAAAAAGAAGAAAAAGTTGAAATAGCTAAAAATTTACTAAAACTAAATACTGATGTAAATACAATATCAAAAGCTACAGGATTATCTATTAAAGAAATTAATAAATTAAAAACTAAAAATTAGCATTTATTCTATTTTTTTCTTAAAAAGGTTTAATAATAACTAAATTTATGTTATAATTTTTCTAAAGTAGGGTAGATTAGGATGAATAAAAAAAATAATATATTACTAATGCCATTTATATTTATATTTAGTTTTATAAAACATATGTTAATTGGCATAAAATTTGTCTTTTTCGATGCTTGGGCCAACATTTTTGTAAATATATCAAGTAATAAAAAATTTAAAAAATTAGCCCATGGAAATAGTAATAAAACTTCAGTAGCTCAAAATAAAAATTCTAACAATGTTAAAATAGAACAAGCACCAGTTTTAAGTTTTAATGAAAGACAAAAAATAGCTTTAGAAAAACAAGAATTACTTGCAGAAATGCAAAAAGAAATAAATGATCGTAAAATAAGCAAAGAATATTATACATATTATGGTACATTAAATGGTAAAAAAGTAAAAGGTACACTGAGTGCTACTAATAAAATAACTTTAAATAATTTTTTAGCCAGTGAAGGAATAGATGTTTATAGTATTAAAAAAGCGACTTTTGCCAATTTTTTAAAAAAGATTGGTTTAGATAAAGAAAAAGAAATAAGTACTAAAGATTTAATTTTTTGGTTAACAGAAGTTGCTACTTATTTAAAAGCAGGTTTAACTTTAAATGATACGATTAGATTAATGAGTACTCAAGCTAAAAAAGATACAAATAAAAGTAAATTATATCGTTCTATATTATATGAATTAACATTAGGTGAAAGTTTTAGTACGGCTTTAGAAAGCCAAGGAAATGTTTTTCCACCATTATTAATTAATATGATTAAATCAGCCGAAGCAACTGGAGAATTAATAAAAACATTAGATGATATGGCAAATTATTATACTGAAATTGATAAAACTCGAAAAGAAATGTTAAGTGCTATTATTTATCCTACTATTTTATTAGTATTTGCTTTAGCAGTTATGACATTCATAATGGTTTATGTAATTCCAGAATTTATCAAAGTATATGATCAAGCTGGTATAACTGTAAATGGCTTTACTTTAACTATTGTAAATTTAAGTAATTACATAACTACCCATTTAGATATTATACTTATAATAGCTTTATTAGTTATCTTAATTATGTTATTATTATATAAAAAAGTTGCTAGTTTTAGAAAAATACTTCAAACAATTGGCATGCATATTCCTTTTTTTGGAAAAATAATAATTTATCATGAAATAACTATATTTACCAAAACTTTTTCTAGTTTACTAAAAAATAGTGTTTACATTACCAATAGTATGGAAATATTATCTAATATAACTAATAATGAAGTATATAAAGATATTATGTATGAAACAATTAGTAATATTGCACGTGGAGAAAAAATATCTTTATCCTTTGAAAATAGGTGGTGTATTCCCGATGTTGCATATTATATGATTGTAACAGGAGAATCAACTGGTGAATTAGCTTTAATGATGGAGAAAGTTGCTAATTATTATAATGATTTACATAAAGCCAAAGTTACAAATTTAAAAAGTTTTTTAGAACCAATAATGATTGTAATTTTAGCCTTAATTGTCGGAACTGTTATTTTAGCAGTTGTTATACCAATGTTTAGTTTATACGGACAAATAGGATAGGTGATAATATGATTATAACAATATTTTTTATTGGATTTATCTTAGGTTTAGCTTACTCTTTAATTGGCGAAAAATTGCCATTATTAGTACCAGATGTTGTTGCAAAAGAAGATAATTCTTGGATTCTAAATCTTTTTATAGGGGTTGTAAATGCTTTAATCATGCTTATAAGTTATTATTACTATGGCTTTTCTTATGAATTTTTTTCTTCATTAATAGTGACTGCTTTAGTTTTAATTATATTTATCAGCGATTTTAAATATATGATTATTTTAGATAGTCCTTTATTGATCGGTGGTATATTTATTTTAATACTAAAATATTACTATTTTGACTTAAAAACAATGGGTTTAAGTATTTTAAGTGGTCTTTTATTATTCTTATTAATGCTTTTAATTGGTATTATTGGTAAAAAAATTTTTAAAAGAGAAGCTTTAGGAGGCGGTGATATTAAACTCGCAATTTTAATTGGGATTATTCTTGGTTTTAGATTAGGTTTAGTATCTATAATCTTATCCTCTTTAATAGCGCTCCCTTATGCTTTAGCAAGTTTAATGTTAAATAAAAATAAAGAAGTTCCTTTTGGTCCATTTTTAATCGGAAGTATGGCTATAGTATTTCTTTTTAGTGATAAATTTATGAATTTAATAAACTTTCTAACTTAAAACTTGTAAAATTATAAAATATAAGGTATAATAAATTGGTAATTTTAAGGAGGACAAAAATAAATGAAAAACAAACATGAAATTAAAATCAAAGTTGCAGGTGAAAAATGGGAGAAAGCTCTAGATAAAGCTTATAAGAAAAAAAATAAAGATGTTAAAATTGAAGGATTCAGAAAAGGAACTGCTCCTAAAGATATTTATATCAAAAAAATGGGTATTGAATCACTTTATATGGATGCAGTAGATTTTGTAATGGATGAAGCTTATCAAGAAGCTTTAGATAAAGCTAAAGCATTTCCAGTAATAGAACCTAAACTTGATATTAATAATATTAATAAGGATGAAGTAGAATTTACTTTTACTATTATTAGTAAACCAGAAATTACTTTAGGCGAATATAAAAATTTAGGTATTAAAAAAGAAAAAGCCAAAGTAACTAATGAAGAAATATCAGAAGAAATAAAAAAACTACAAGACCAATTAGCCGAAATAGCACCTAAAGAAGGAAAAATAGTTAACGGTGATACAGCAGTTATTGATTTTGAAGGTTTTGTTGATGGTAAATCACTAGATGGTGGTAAAGGTGAAAACTATCCATTAGAAATAGGATCAAATACATTTATACCAGGTTTTGAAGAAGGCTTAATTGGTTTAAAAGCGGGTGATTCTACTGAATTAAAATTGAAATTCCCAATGGAATATGTTGAAGATTTAAAAGGAAAAGATGTAACATTTAAAGTAACAATTCGTGAAGTAAAAGAAAGAATAGTACCTGAAATTAACGAAGAATTTTATCAAGATTTAGGTTATGAAAATATTAAAACAGAAGAAGAATTTAAAAAAGAAGTCGAAAATGTTATTTTAGAAAGAAAAAATGCAGAAATTGAAGATGCTCATATCGATAAATGTTTAGAAAAAGCTGCTGAAAATATGCAAGTAGAAATTTGTGAAGAAATTATTGATGAAGAAGTACATCGCATGATTCATCAATTTGAAGAACAATTAAACATGCAAGGAATTAAATTAGATGATTATGCTAAAATAACTGGTATGACTCATGAAAAACTTCATGAACAAATGGAACCTGAAGCTATTAAAAGAATTAAATATCGTTATTTATTAGAGGCTATCGCAGAAGCTGAAAAAATTGATTTTACTGAAAAAGAAGTAAAAGAAAAAACAAAAGAAATGGCTGATAATTATGGAATTACTGAAGAAGAATTATTAAAAGCCTATGGTTCAAACGATATTGTTAAATATGATATGCGGATGCATAAAGCAATTGAAATCTTAAAAGAAAATAATTAGAAAGTGTCAAATACTTTCTTTTTTCTTTATTAAATAATCTTTATTTGGTATAATATAAAAAGAAAGAGTGATTATATGCCTAACATTAAATATTTAGTATCTAGAATGGTTAATATGGATTTTAAAAGTATGAATGATCGAATTAAAAAAATATCCAAAATAACTAATAAAAGTAGATTAAGTATATTTAAAGATATTGTCCATTGTGCTATAAAATTTGGAGCGGGTTATGCTGATTATGATTTATTTGAAATGTATAACTTAACCGAAGAAGAAAGAGACACATATATTACTAGAGGTCGCAACAATGAATTAATTAAAAAATATAATAATCCTGAAAAAGATCATTTATTTCGAAATAAAGTTGAATTTAATACATTATTTAAAGATTTTATCAATCGAGAATTTATTGAAGTAAATACTTCTAAAAAAGAAGATGTATTAAAATTTATGAAAAAGCATCAAACATTTATGGCTAAACCAGTATTAGGTACTTGTGGTAAAGGCATTGAAAAAATAAATATTAAAGATTATTCAAACATCGATGAAATATATGATTATTTAACTGCTCCCAATATGAATTTTGAATTAGAAGAATTAATAATACAAGATCAAGATGTAAGTAAAATATATGCAGATTCTATTAATACAGTTCGGATAGTAACCATTTTAGATGATGATAACATACCACATGTTATTTGTGCCTATTTTCGCATAGGAAATGGTAAATACGTAGATAACTTCAACAGTGGTGGTATGGTAGCGCCCGTAAATGAAGAAACAGGGGAAGTAATAGATAAAGCTATTGATAAACAAAAAAATTTATATGAAATTCATCCAATAACTAAAACTAAAATAAAAGGTTTTAAATTTAAAAATTGGGATGAAGCTCTAAATTTAGTAAAAAAAGCTAGTAAAGTTGTCAAAGATATGCGTTATATTGGCTGGGATATTTGTTTTTCAAATAAAGGTGTAACTTTAGTTGAAGGCAATGAATATCCTGGTCATGACATATATCAACTTCCTGAACACACACCTAACAAAATAGGTATTTGGCCTAAATTTACTAAAGCATATCAAAAAACAAAAAAATAAAAATTATTAAAAAATAAAAAGTTTAAATTTTAAAGCAAAATAATTAATTTTTTAATCTTTTTTTATAGACAAAACTCCATTAATTATTTATAATAAAAATTAAATTATTAAAGGAGTGATAATTATGAACCAAATATTTCCTGTTATGTTACTTAAAGGTTTAATTTTACTCCCAAATCAAGAAGTAAAACTAGAATTAAATAATGAAATTAGCAAAGAAATAACTAATACTGCTACTAAAAATTTTAATCGTCAAGTTTTAGTTATTACTCCTAAAAATACTTTAGAAGAAAATCCCGATGTTAATGATTTACCCCATGTTGGTGTCATTGGTCGAATTAAAAGTTGTATTGAACTGCCAAATGGTAATGTCAGAGTGACCATTAAAGGTATTACGAGAGTTAAAATATTAAATTTTAGCAATAGTGTTTCTAATCCAGATATTTTAGAAGCCGAAGTAACAAAACTTGATTTACCTAAATTAGATGAAGTTGAAGAAAAAGCTATTATTAAAAAATTAAATGATTTAATAAGTGAATATGTTGCTAGTTCCTCATGCATATCTAATAGTCTTTTAAATAATATTAAAACAATAGATAATTTAAATCACTTAACCGACATGATTTGTTCTTTTATGCCTTTAACATTTAATAAAAAAATAGAATATTTAGAAGAAATAAATGCTTTACATCGAGCTCGTAATTTACTTAAAGATATTAAAATAGAATTAGAAGTTTTAAAACTTGATGAAAAAATTGAAAATGAACTTGAAAATAGTTTAGAAGAAACTCAAAAAGAATTTATTTTAAGAGAAAAAATAAAAATAATTGAAAAAGAATTAGGCGAAAAAAGTGAAAATCCTTTAATCTATAATGAACTTCTTGAAAAACTAAATATTAATAAAAAAACCAAAAATAAAATTGCTCATGAAATAAAAAAATTAGAATATACTTCTGAAATTAGTCCTGAAAATGCTATGATCCGAAATTATCTTGATTGGATTTTAAATTTACCATGGAATAAATCTAGTTTTGAAAATAATAACATCCAAGATATTAAAACCAAACTTGAAAACAACCATTATGGACTAAAAGAAATTAAAGAGCGAATTTTAGAATATATTACATTAAAAAATAATAATAATTCTATTAAAAGTCCTATTATTTGTTTAGTAGGGCCACCGGGAGTTGGGAAAACAAGTATTGCCAAAAGTATAGCAAATGCCTTAAATCGTGAATTTTACAAAATAAGTGTAGGAGGTTTAAATGATTCTTCAGAATTAGTTGGCCACCGAAGAACTTACATGGGATCAAATCCAGGTAAAATAATTCAAGGTTTAAAGAAATGTGGTACTAATAATCCTCTTTTCTTAATTGATGAAATAGATAAAATAACTGTTAATTATAAAGATAATCCTACATCTGTTTTATTAGATATTTTAGATAAAGAACAAAATACCGAATTTATTGATAATTATATCGAAGAACCTTTTGATTTATCTCATATATTTTTTATTTTAACAGCAAATAGTATCGAAAATATTCCTACTCCTTTATTAGATCGTTTAGAAATAATTAATTTACCTAGTTATACAGATTATGAAAAAGTAGATATAGCTAAAAAATATTTAATTCCTAAAATATTAGAAGAAAATAAAATAGATAATAAAATTATTTCTATTAGTGATGAAATACTTCTTTATTTAATTGAAACTTATACTAAAGAAGCTGGTGTTCGAGAATTATCCCGATGTCTTGAAAAAATAATTCGTAAATTAGTTGTTTTAGGTAAAATAAATGAAAGAACTAAATTAAGTAAAATAAAACTAAAAGAATATCTAGGAATACCTAAATTTACTAAAATAGATAATAAAAAACAAAGTCCAATCGGACGCATAAATGCTTTAGGAGTAAATCCTACTGGTGGTTTAATAATACCTATTGAAACTTGTATTTATGAAGGAAAAGGAAAGTTTATTATAACTGGTTTACTCGGCGAAATAATGGAAGAATCAACAAAAGTAGCATTAAGTTACATTAAAGCCCATCAAAAAGATTATAAATTAATTGATTTCTTCTTTAATTTAAAAGATATTCATATTCATTTCTTAGAAGGCGCTGTAAAAAAAGAAGGTCCAAGTGCGGGTGTTGCTATAACTACAAGTATTTTAAGTCTTCTTTTAAATAAAAAAGTAAATAATGATATTGCTTTTACTGGAGAAATATCTTTAAATGGAGACATTTTAAAAGTAGGGGGAATTAAAGAAAAAATTATTGGAGCCTATAATAATAATATTAAAAAAGTTTATATTCCATATACTAATGAATTAGATTTAGAAGAAATACCTGAACGTATTAAATCCGAAATAAATATTATTTTAGTTAAAAATTTTCAAGAAATATTTGAAGAATTATTTCAATAATTGTCTAATAATGTAAACTAAATAAGTTTTAATATTAAATATGAATAAGAAATGCTATAATTAAATAAGAGGTGTTTAAATGTTAATTAAAGATGTTTTAGGTATAAATAATGCCAAGTTAATCATGGGAAATGAAAATAGTTCTTTAATAAATTTTTCTAAAGATACAAGAACTATTAATAAAAATGATACTTATATAGGCCTTAAAGGAGAAAACTTTAATGGTAATCTTTTCTATGAAGAAGCCTTTAAAAAAGGAGCTAAAACTTGTATTATTGAAGGAATAACAATACCTGAAGATATTAAAACAAAATATCCTGATCGTAATTTAATCATAACTGATAATACATTAGAATTTTTAATGAATATTGCTAAATTAAAAAGAGAAAGTATTAATGTACCTATTATAGCTATCACTGGTAGTGCAGGTAAAACAAGTACTAAAAATATAATAGCCGATACTTTATCTATTAAATATAAAGTTTTAAAAACGAGTGGTAATTTAAATACTAATATTGGTGTTTCTCTAACCCTTTTAGAATATCAAGATGAAGATATAGTAGTTATCGAAATGGGAATGAATCACAAAGGAGAAATAAGCCAAATAACAAATATAGCTAAACCCACTATTGCTATAATTACCAATGTAGGTACTGCCCACATTGGATATTTAAAAAGTCGAGAAAACATTTTAAAAGCCAAATTAGAAATAATTGAAGGTTTAAAAGATACATTAATCATCAATAATGACAATGATTTATTACATGATTGGTATCAAAAAAATAATATAAACCAAAAAATAATTACTTATGGTATTGATACTAAAAGTGATTATCAAGCTACCAATATATCTTATAATAATTTAGGTATTAATTTTACTTTTAAAGATAAAAATGTTCAACTTAATTGTTTAGGTAAACAATTTATTTATAATACTTTAGTAGCTTTAATAATATCCGAATTATTTAATATTGATTTAAATAAAGTATTAAATAAATTAACTACTATTAAACCAAGTCCTGGTCGTATGGAATTGTTATATAATCATGATATTACTATTATAAATGATACCTATAATGCTAATTATGATTCAGTTTATTATGCTTTAGATGCTTTAAATCATTTTAAAGGCCGTAAAATAGCAGTTCTTGGAGATATATTAGAATTAGGGGACTATGGCGAACAAATTCATCGTCAAGTTGGAAATTTAATTAAAGATATAGATTTATTAATAACAGTAGGCCCTTTAGCTAAGTATATTAATGACGAGGCTCTTAAAAATGGTTTTGATCATACTAAATCATATCACTTTTCAAGTAATAAAGAAGCCATTAGTTTCATAAATAATATAAAAGAACCAAATGATACTATTTTAATAAAAGCTAGTAATGGTATGCATTTTAATGAAATAATTGATAATTTAAAAGGGGAATGATATTTATTAAAAAATTAAATTTAGCCATTTTATTTGGAAGTTCAACTAACGAACATGAAATATCCGTAATTTCAGGCGCGGCAATTATTAAAAATTTAGATAAAGAAAAATATAATATAACACCTATATATATGGATAAAGAAAATAATTTTTATAATTGGTTAGAAGATATTAATCAAATTAAACCTTTAAAAGTCGGTATATTACCAACTAATATAACTAAAATATTAGATCCTTTTAGTTATTTAAAAACATTTGATTTAGTATTTATAATGATTCATGGTAAAAATGGAGAAGATGGTTTACTTAGTAGTATTTTTGATTTTTTAAATATAAAATATGTTGGTAATAAAACAACTCCTAGTATTATTACTATGAATAAAGTATATACTAAAATATTATTAGAAGCCAATAATATTAAAACTTCTAAATATTTAACTTTTACTAAATATAATGATAAATATTTATATTTAGATCAAGAATATTCTTATTCTGAATTAATGGAAATTATAAATAAAACTTTAAAATATCCTTTATTTATTAAACCATCCAACAGTGGTTCTTCTTTAGGTATTACTAAAATAAAAGATTTTAAAGATTTAGATAATGCTCTTAATATTGCCTTAGAAATAGATAATCAAATTTTAATTGAAGAAGAAATAATAGGTCATGAAGTAGAATGTGGTATTTTAGAAAAAGATAATCAAATTATTGCTTCAGTTATTGGAGAAGTAAAATCAGCTTCTGAATTTTATAGTTTTGATGCTAAATATACTAATGCCGCTAGTAAAACTATTATTCCGGCCCAAATACCCGAAAATATATCAAATGAAGTAAGAAAAACTGCCATTAAAGCTTTTAAAATCCTAAATTGTCATGGTTATAGTAGATGTGATTTTTTTATCACTCCAAAAAACGAAATTATTTTAAATGAAATAAATACTATTCCAGGATTTACAGAAATTAGTATGTATCCTAAATTATTTGAAGCTAGTAATATTCCATATAAAACTCTTTTAGATACTATAATAAATGAAGCTTTAAAAGAAAAATAATTTCTTTTTTTTATGCAAAAAATGTCGTATTTTGTCGAACGATTTTTCTTGTCAAAATAAAAAAATAAGTGTAAAATAAAAAGCGTAGTTCTGAATTCTACACTCAAAAAATCTTAATAAATTAGTTACATAAACCTCATCTAATTCAGAACTACTTATCTAGAAGCTAAAGCATATGAAACAACGGTAGCAACAACACTACCAACCATTGCTAAAATCATACACCAAGCAAATATTTTTCTTGCTTTTTTATTCATATTAATCACCACTACCAATAATTTAACATATTTTTAGATATTTTTCAATATACTTTAATGGTGTTATTATGAATAATTTAAGGACAAGCCCTATATTTAAAAAAAAATATGTAAAAATATTTAGTTTTATCTATTTAATTAGTCTTATTATTAGTTTTATTTTATATTCTAAACTAAATAATCCAACTATTTTAGATAATATTAAAAATATTACACAATATTTAAATACTAATCATATTAATTTTATTTTTAATCATTTAATAATCATAAGTATTTTTTTAATTAGTTCTATTTTTTTAATAGGAATCATTATCTTTCCTCTATATTTTTTATTTGAACTTATAACTATTAATTTTAATTTAATTGTCTTATTTAATATTTATAAATTAAAAGGTCTTATTTTTGGTTTTATTTATACTTTTTTAACTAAATTTATTTATTTAATATTTATTTTATTAATATATAAAAAGCTTATTAAAATATTAAAACAATTTATAAGTAAAAATTCTTCAGATTCATTAACTATATTTTTAAAAAAGAATATAATATCTATATTTATTTATCTAATAATTATTTTTTTAAATGATTTACTGATCTATTTATTTTTAACTAAAATACTTAGCAAACTTCTCTTTATCATAACTTAAGTTTATGTTATAATATTTTTGTGATGTTTTATGAAAAAAGTTATTGTCGGTATAAGCGGGGGAGTAGATAGTGCTGTAGCCGCTTTATTATTAAAAAAAGAGGGTTATGAAGTAGAAGGATTATTTATGCGTAATTGGGATTCTACCTTAAATAATGATACTTTAGGTAATCCTAATTTTAATGAAAATATATGTCCTCAAGAACAAGATTATAATGATGCTTTAGAAGCTTGCAAAATTATTGGTATTAAACTCCATCGCGTGGATTTTATTAAAGAATATTGGGATTATGTATTTACTTATTTTTTAGAAGAATTAAAAAAAGGGCGCACACCTAATCCTGATTTATTATGCAATAAATTTATTAAATTTGATTTATTTAAAAAAGAAGCTTATCGTTTAGGTGCCAATTATATTGCTACTGGTCATTATGCTAAAATTATTGATGGTTCACTTTATTGTGCTAAAGATCAAAATAAAGATCAAACTTATTTTTTAGCCGATATTACCAAAGAGCAACTCCAAAATGTTTTATTTCCCTTAGGCGATTACACTAAAGATGAAGTAAGAGCAATTGCTAAAGAAAATAATTTAAATGTTGCTACTAAAAAAGATTCAACTGGTATTTGTTTTATTGGCGAGCGGCATTATCAAGAATTTATTAAAAATTATTTAAAACCTAATCCCGGTGACATCATAAATGTAGTTACTAAAAAAGTAATTGGAAAACATACAGGTCTTATGAATTATACAATTGGTCAAAGACGTAATGTTGGTTTAAAAGGGGATACTTTAAGACATTATGTCTGTGGTAAAGATGTAGCTAAAAATATTTTATATGTAGCCTATGGTGACAGTGAATACCTCTACAGTGATGCTTGCACCCTTGATAATATTAATCTATTAGAAGATTTACCTCATAATTTAACGGCTAAATTCCGTTATAGAAGTGAAGCTATTCCAATTGAAATTGAATATATAAAAGAAAATGAAATAAAAATAAAATATCCAAGTAAAGCTAAGGCTGTAACACCTGGACAAGCTTGTGTCTTTTATGATAATAATAAGTGTTTGGGTTGTGGTTTTATCAAAGATATATATAAAAATAATGAAAAACTTTGGTATTTATCTTAAACATTTAATTAACTTCTACTTGACACAATAGTGTTAAGTAATTTATAATAAAAATGTAAAAAGTAAAAGGAGAGTATTTATGAACAGTTTATCTGAATTATTACAAGAATTAGGAATATCTAAAGTAAGACTAGCAAAATACTTAAATGTATCTCGGCAAATGGTTTATAATTATTTAGAATTAGAATCCTTAAACAAATGGCCTAAAGAAAAAAAGATTTTGCTTTTAAAACTATTAGATATTGATGATGGTGAAGAGGGGACAATAAAAGGCATTAAATTAACTACTGATTATTTAATGGCCGTAGAAAATCGCTTAAATCAAGGAGTAAAAAGTTCTAGTGATATGGATAATTACTTTGATATGAAAGGTTTAACTAAAGAAGAGCAAACATTAATTGCCGATATCACATATTTAGTTAAAGAAAAACTATTAGATGAAGAAAATAAAACTAAAAATTATAAAGCAATTACTTATTTATATCACATGTTACAATCAATTGATAATGTTCCAGAAATTAAGTATATTTTAGGCTATATGTCTAAAACAACTGGTTTTATTAGCCCTGATGAATATGCCTTTGATGAAGAACATCAATTCATCTTCGAAGGAATCTTATATTCTGCTTTAACTCTTTATAACAATGGGGGAGCAAGCAAAAGTAAATTAGCCACAAGTCACAAAAAATTTGTTGAAGAAATAGAACAAAAAAATGAAGAAAAATTAAGCCGTACTCAACAATTAAATACAATTAAAATTCAAGCATTAAGAGAATTAGGTTACAATCAAATAAATGAACAAAATGCTGCTGAAGTATTTGAAAAAATCGCCGAAATTCAATCTAGAAAGGTTTAACATGAAAAAGCAGTTTAAAAATATCATACCAATTATCATTGTAATTATTATTGGTTTAATTATTCTTGCAACATTTTTATTAAGTGATAAAGATCTAGACATTAACAGTAGTAAAATAACTGAATTATATAGCTATCTTGGAGAAACTGATATATATCACTGTGGAGGTTTAAATACGTATAAAAATGAAGCAATCACCTTAGATAATATCAAAAATGAAGATGCTCTTTGTATGGCTTATTATCAAGTTAAAAACTCTAAAGAGGAAACCAAAAAAGCTACAAATACTAATGTAAACGATAATAAAACATGCAAAATAGGGAAGAGTACTACTTTACTTGCCGATGAAAAAACTCAAAAATGTACATATAAAACATTTACCAAAAAAGATTTAAATGATGCTTATAATAATTTATACAATCAAGATATTAAAAATTATGAAAAAATGTTTTATATATCTGAAGAAGAAGCTTGTTATTTAGAAGGGGAGACATATTACTGTGGAACCTCTGAAACATATACTTATTATTTAAGTCCAAATGCTACTATATATCGAGCAATAACTAAAGCAAAAGAACAATTAAATGGTGATATTGTTATTTATGATTATTTTTTAAGAGTATCTGAAGATAATAAATGCTATAAAACAAATGATCAAGATAACGAAAATACTGATTGCACTAAAGCCTTAGCTAAAACTAAAAAAGTAACTAAAGAATTACTTTTAGATAATGGAACTATGTATAAACATATATTTCACAAAACCCCTTCTGGTTATGCATGGATTAAAAGTGAGCAAAAATAATTTGCTCTTTTTAATTTCTATAATTATTTATTATAACCTTATTTAAATATTAAATATGATATATACGCGTGTATTAACCTTATTTAATTATATAATAAGGTTATAAATATTACCAAAATTAATTTAAAAATTTGCTAATTAAAATTTAATTTTTTAAATTTAAAATTAACCTTACATGTAATATATCTATATATCTATTAGATATTACAATAATTATTTTATATTAATTTAATTATTAAATATATATCTAATTTTATTATTTCTTTTCAAAATCATATTTCGCAAAATGTATATTATGTTAACTTTAGTTTTGAAAATGATTTATAATTGCCTTTTATAATAAGAAATAATTAATTAAAATAAGAATAAACCCTAAGCCAAAACCTAATTTTAAATATTTATTTAATTTATATTTTAAAGCTTTAGGTAAAATAACTTCAATAGCTAAAGTAATCATTATTCCCCCTACTAAAATTAATATAATACTTATTAAACTATTAGTAATATATTTACTTAAAAACAAATAAGCTATTATTGCCCCAATAGGTTCAACAATACCAGATAATAAGCTTTTTTTTAAAGCTTCTTTTTTTGAATTAGTAGCATAATAAATTGGTACAGCTATACTAATTCCCTCAGGAATATTATGAAGAGTTATAGCAATCGCAAGTTTAATACCAATCGTAATATCATTATAAGAACTCATAAATGTTGCTATACCTTCAGGAAAATTATGAATAATTAAAACGATCATATTAAGAATACCTAATTTATATAAATCGCTTTTAGCTTCAACTTTTAACATTATTTTATTTAAAAATTTAATTAAAAAAATTCCTAAAATAAAGAAAATAAATGCATAAACAATACCTTTATTTATTCCATAATGTTGAAGTAAAACTAAACTAGAAGATGGAATTAAATCAGTTATACTAATACCAATCATTATAGCTGCTGAAAAAGCTAAAGAAACAACAATAAATTTTTCAATATTTTTTTCTTTAAAATGCATAAAGATAACTAAAGCCCCTAATACAGTAGCTAATCCCGCAATGGTAGATACTAACAAAGGTCCAATTATTTCCATCTAATCACCCCTAAATTATATGAATTATAATAAATATTTAAACCATAATAATAGTGGGAGGTAAAGATTATGAGAAGTCAAAATGAAAACAGCAGAAGTTCTAGAAATAACAGCAACAATTGCAGTAGAAGTTCTAGAGAAAATTCTAGAAGTTCAAGAGATTGCAGAAGTTCTAGAAATGAAAAAAATGAAAGAAATAGTTCTAGCTCAAGATCTAATTCAAATCGTTAATTAGATTAATAAATTAAACTAGAATTAAATAAAGAGTCAATTATCTATTTGACTCTTTTTCTTTGATTAAAGGATGTTTTTCATATTCAGTCTCTAACTTTTCATTACTAAGATGAGTATATATTTGAGTAGTTGTAATATCACTATGGCCAAGTAATTCTTGAACAATTCTTAAATCTGCTCCATGATTAAGCAAATGAGTTGCAAAAGAATGTCTAAGAGTATGAGGACTTATATTTTTACTAATCCCCTTTTCTTCACATGTTTTTTTTAAAAATTTAAAAAATGCTTGTCTTGTTATTCTTGTTTTTCTAGAACTAATAAATACATATTCTGAAGTTTTAAGACCTAAAATTTCACTTCGAGCCTCATTAATATATTTTTTTAAATATTCTATAGCCACTTCGTTAACAGGAATAATTCGTTCTTTACTCCCCTTCCCCATTACTTTTATAAAACCATCTTCTAAAAATAAATTACTCATAGTTAAATTACATAATTCACTAATCCGAATACCAGTTCCATATAACAATTCAATCATTGCTTTATTTCTTAAATCATATTTACTTTTAATTTTAATATCTAATAAATTACTTACCTCTTCTTCTGTTAAATATTCTGGTAATTTTTTTTCTAATTTAGGCATTTTAATTCCTTCACAAGGATTAATATTAAGTTCTCCTATATTTACTAAATATTTATAAAAATTATTAATTGTCGTTAAATAATGAGCTTTAGTTTTAGCTTTTTTATCAACTTGTTTTCTTAAATATTCTTGAATATCTTCTTTAGTTAAATATTTAATATTTTGATTCTTAAAATATTTAACTAAACAAAATAAATCATAAATATAAGATTTTCGAGTATTAATTGAAGTATTATATTCATTTACAATATATTCTTCAATATATTTTTTAAGCTCTAAATTATTTTTTAAAAATTCTTCTATTTTTTCATTTTTCATATTTATACTCCATTTATATTATATCATTTTTATGTTATAATTAAAAGAGAAAGAAATGATTAAAATGGAATTACTAGCAAACAAAATGCGTCCTCAAAAACTAAATGATATTATTGGTCAACAACATTTAATTGGAGAAAATAAAGTATTAACTAATTTAGTTAAAAACAATAAAATATTTTCCATGATTTTATATGGCAAACCTGGAATAGGTAAAACTAGTATTGCTAATGCTTTAATAAATGAATTAAATATTAAATCAAAATTTTTAAATGCTACGACTAATAATAAAAGTGATTTTGATATTGCTATAGAAGAAGCTAAAATGTATGGTGAAATGATTTTAGTAATAGATGAAATTCATCGCATGAATAAAGATAAACAAGATATTTTATTACCTCATATTGAAAGTGGTCTTATAATATTAATTGGTCTTACTACTTCTAATCCTTATCATAAAATAAATCCTGCGATCAGAAGTCGTTGTGAAATCTTTGAATTAAAAGAATTAACTACTAAAGATATCATTGAAGGTCTTAAAAAAGCAAGTTCTTATTTACCTGATATTAAAATTGAAGATGATACTTTTAATTATATAGCAACTTTATCAGCTGGTGATTTTAGAAGCGCTATAAATACTTTAGAAGTATGTTATTATGCTAGTAACGATTTTAAAATAACTATTGAAGATGTTAAAAATATTAATAACAAACCCGTATTTTTTCATGATAAAAATGAAGATGGCCACTATGATGTTTTAAGTGCTTTTCAAAAATCTATAAGAGGTAGTGATGTAAATGCATCACTTCACTATCTAGCGAGATTAATTACTGCTGGTGATTTAGATAGTATTTATCGCCGTTTAAGTGTTATTGCTTATGAAGATATAGGTCTTGCCAATCCTGCTATGGGTCCCAAAGTTATGGCGGCCATTGAAGCAGCCGAATTAGTTGGTTTACCCGAAGCTCGTATTCCTCTAGGGGTAGTTGTAACTGAACTTGCCCTATCCCCTAAAAGCAACAGTGCTTATCTTGCTTTAGATGAAGCCTTAAATGATATTAATAAAGGGTTATCAGGACCTATCCCTAAACATATAATTAATGGTAATCCTAATTATTTATACCCTCATAATTATAAAAATGATTATATTAAACAAGAATATTTACCTAATAATTTAAAAAATAAAATATATTATCATAAAAAAGATAATAAATATGAAGCTAATTTAAATAAATTATATGATGAAATGAGGAATGATTAATGAATATAAGTATTATTGGAACCGGTATTTACAGTGTTGCTTTAGCTTTAAATATAACTAAAAACAATCATAAAGTAACTATGTGGAGTGAAAATAAAAAATTAGTAACTAGTTTAAATAAAAATAAAACATTTAAACCTATAACTAATGCTCCAATTCCCAAAAATATTAAATTTACTAATGATTTAAAACTTCTTTTTGCCAATCCTGATTTAATAATAATTGCTTCTTCTGCCAAATATT
Organism: uncultured Bacilli bacterium; assembly: GCA_947624855.1. GTDB lineage: Bacteria > Bacillota_I > Bacilli_A > RF39 > UBA660 > Caccenecus. Next base: position 17,345 of record CANQMC010000002.1, read on the forward strand.
TTCGAGAAATATGTTTAAATATTAAAGGTTATTACAATACTAAAATTCCTATTTGTATTGCAAGTAAAGGTATCGAAAATCATACATGTAAATTTCTAAGTGATATTACTAAAGAAATATTAAAAGCAAAACATTTGGGAGTAATATCCGGTCCAACGTTCGCGCAAGATTTAATTCATAATGAACCATGTGCTTTAAGTTTAGCTACAACTACTAAAAAAGCCACTCGTATAATTGCCGAAGTTTTAAGTAATGACTTTTTAAAATTTCGATCTAATACAGATTTATATGGCACTGAACTTTGTGGCAGTATCAAAAATGTAATTGCTATTGCTTCTGGTATTTTAGATGGTTTAGGTTATACTGAATCAACTAGAGCCTTTTTAATAACTGAAGCTCTTCATGATATTAAAGAATTATTATATAAATTAGAATGTAATCCTAAAACTATTTTATCTTTTGCCGGAATTGGTGATTTAATATTAACTTGTTCTTCACCTAAAAGTCGTAATTATTCTTATGGAGTATTATTAGGTCAAAAAAAATCTCCTGAAATAATATCTAAATATTTAAATAATAATACTGTTGAAGGTTATTACACCCTTTTATCCATTAAAGAACTAACTAAAAATCGCAAAATAAAAATGCCTATAATCAATATAATCTATGATATAGCCATTAATAATAAAGAACCTAAAATATTAGTTGATTTTTTAATAAATAAAGATTAACTAATATTTTTTTCATATATGTCTTTAAATACATAATTAGCTAAATATATACCGGCTACTGCTGGTACAAATACTAATGATCCAACTTTTTTATCATTATTTAAAACTTCTTCTTTACTAAAAACTACCGGAATATTTAAATCTATATTTTCTTTTTTTAAATTATATCTTAATTTTTTAGCTAAAGGACAATTAAATGTTTTATTTAAAGTTGTAACTTCAACTTTTCTGGCATCTATTCTTTTTCCCATTCCTAAACAAGATATTATTTTAATATTATTTACTTTGGCATATTTAATTAATTCTATTTTAATTATTAAATCATCACAAGCATCTATTATATAATCATATTTTTCATTTACATAATCCTTAAAATTAGCCAAATTAAGCTTTATATTATGAGTTTTAATATTAACTTGATCATTTATACTATGAGCTCTTTTTAAAGCTTCATCTACTTTATTTAAGCCTATATTATTTAAATTGGTAATAATTTGTCTATTTAAATTAGATAATGCTATAGTATCACCATCAATAATAGTTATATTACTAAATCCACTTCGAACTAAAGCTTCTAAAGCATAACCTCCTACTCCTCCAATACCTACGATTAAAATTTTAACTTTTTTAATTAAAGTCCAAGTTTCATTATCTATTAAACTAAGAATTCGCTCTTCCATCTCTTCCTCCATTAAAAAAACCTAAAGAATAGTCTGCTTTTTGATAAAAGCCCGCGCACTCGCAGGTGGTAAGAAACATATATGTTTTAGGATTCTAGCTAATCAAAGACTAGTCTTCAACACCACATATAATTATTCTCCCAAGATTATCAACATAGTCGGTTTTTATTTAGAAACAAACTAATTCTCTAGGTATTTATATTATATCATATTATTAAATTTATATTCAATATAATTACATTAATTTTACATTTAATTAGCTAAATTTTATAAATATCTATCAAATTTTCGAAATTCTTCAGAATCTTTTAAATCGGTACTTGCTAATTCTTTAATTAATTTCTTTTGATGCATTGAAAGTTTAGTAGGTATAATAATATCATAAATTACATACATATTTCCTTTACCTATTGCATTTACTTTCTTAACACCTTTACCTTTTAATTTAACTTTTTCACCAGCGGCAGTTCCTGCTTTAACATCTAATATTACATTACCAGTTAAAGTAGGTATTTCTTTTTTAGTCCCTAATATTGCCTCAGTAATTGTAAGTGGCACATTAAGATAAATATCTTCATCTTCTCTTTCAAATAAAGGATGACTTTTAACTTTAAATTCTAAATAAATATCTCCATTAGGTCCTCCATTTTGGCCAGCTGAACCTTTTCCACTTATTCTAAGTTGATATCCATTGTCAACTCCTTCTGGAATATTTACTTCAATATCTTTTCTTTCTCTTGTATAACCTTTGCCATCACATTTAGAACATTTTTCTCTAAAACTAGAACCTGAGCCCCCACATGTTGGACAAGTTGTTTGTGTTTGAAAAACTCCAAATAAACTTCGTTGTTCACTAATAACAGTTCCAGAGCCTCCACATGTACTACATGTTACTTCATGAAAACCTCCATCTCCATGACATTTAAAACATTTTTCATTTAAATCTAAAGTAATAGTTTTTTTAGCACCAAATACAGCTTCTTCAAAAGTTAAATTAACTGTAACTAAACTATCTTCACCTTTTCTTGGTCGTTTAGAATTTCTGGAATTTCCTCCAAAATTAAAGTTATGAAAACCACTAAAACTTCCTCCAAATAAATCAGCAAAAATTTCTGATAAATCTATATCTTCAGCACTAAAACCACTGTAATTAGCTCCTCCATTATTAGTAAACGCTTGATGACCAAATTGATCATATTGTTTTCTTTTGGTAGGATCAGAAAGTATAGCATAAGCTTCTCCTACTTCTTTAAATTTAGCTTCATCACCAGTTTGTTTATTATCGGGATGATATTCTTTAGCTAATTTCCGAAAAGCTCTTTTAATTTCTTCATCAGTTGCAGTTTTCGAAACCCCCAGTATTTCATAATAATCTTTTTTATTCATATTCTCACCTACTTCTTATCATAAAGACTTTTTAATTCTAAAACTAAATCGTTAAAATACGCAAAAGCTTCATTTAAAGTCTCTTCTTTATCCATAAAAACCCCTGCTACATTTAAAGATTCAATTGGTGTTTTAGTACAACCTAATTTTAAAAATTCAATATAATTATGAACTGCATTTTCTTTTTTATTTAATATATCTGTAGCAATTTTAATCGCGGCAGCATAGGCTGTAGCATATTGATAAACATAAAAATTATAATAGAAATGTGGTATTCTTGCCCATTCATATTTAACAACATCATCAACTATAATATTATCTCCAAAATAAGCTACATTTAAATCATAAAATATATTACTCATTACTTCATGAGTTAATATTTCACCAGCTTGTTCTTTTTCATGAATAATTTTTTCAAATTCTGCAAACATTGTTTGTCTATATATAGTTGCTTTAAAATCCCTTATTAAATCATCAAGTAAATATTTTTTTTCATTTATATCATTAGTTTTATTAATTAAATATTTACTAAGTAATATTTGATTTACTTGACTAGCTACTTCTGCTACAAATATAGAATAACTATAATCTTGATATGTTTGATTATTAATAGCATAATAATAATGCATTGCATGTCCAAGTTCATGAGCTAAAGTCGAAACATTATCTAATGATCCATCAAAACTTAATAAAACATAAGGATGAACATTATAGCACGCTGTACAATAAGCTCCTGTTCTCTTACCATCATTAGGCGCAAAATCTATCCATTTTTCTTTAAAAGCTCTATCTAAATTAGCTAAATAATCATCACCTAATACTCCTAAAGCTTCCATAAGTAAATCATGAGCTTCTTTTTCTGTATAATTATGTTTTACTTCTTTAACTAATGGGGCATTAGCATCATATAAATGTAATTCATCTAAACCTAAAACTTCTTTTTTTAATTTCCAAAATTCCGATAAAGGTTGCACATTTTTACGAACTGTTTTAATTAAATTAGAATATATTTCTTCTGGAATATCATTCCGATCTAAAGCAGCATTTAAAGCACTTTTATACTTTCTAATACTTGCTATACGATTATTTTTAGCAACTTCTTTACTTAAAGTAACCGCTAAAGTATTTTTAAATGAACCATAAGTATTAAGTAATGTTAAAAAAGCTTCTTTTCTAACTTTAGGATCTTTACTTTCAATAAACTTTCGATAACTTCTTTCATTTAATTCTTCTTTTTCTCCTAATTCATTAGTTATATCTCCAAACTTTAAATCAGAATTAATTAAATAACCAAATACATCATCTGGTGTACTAAAAACACTTGCTAAACTTGATAATAATTTTTCTTCATTTTCACTTAAAGTATGTTCTTTAAATTTAAAAATATCTTTTAAAACTCTTTCATAAGGTTTTAATTTAGTATTTTCTTTTATATAAGAATCTATTAAACTATAATCTTTTTTTAATATTTCAGGTACAATAAAAGCTGTTTTTTCATTATATTTTTCATATAATAAATAAGCTTTTCCATACATAGTTTGAAATTTAGTATTAGTTGTATCTTGATCATTTTGAATATGAGCATAAACAAATACTTGTTCTAATTTTTTATTAAATTCATTATCAAATTCTAATAATTCATATAAAGTATCAGAACTTTCTAAAATTCTATTTTCATATTTTTTAAATTCTTCTAATTTAATTTCTAAATCAGAAAAAGTTTGTTCATAATCTTTTTCTGTTTTAAATAAATCTTTTACATTCCATTTTAAATCATCTTTAAAATTTTCCCGAGGTTTTGCCATAATTATCCTTTCTACATAGAGATAAGCTCTAGTTTCCTAGAACTTATTTTTCTTCATAATCAGCTTCTTTTACATCATCATCTTTAGAATCTTTATTTTCTTCTTCTGGAGCTTCATTTTCTTTATTTTTAGCTGCTTCTTCATATACTTTAGTAGCTAATTTCATAGCAATTTCATTTAAACTCTCAGTTTTCTTCTTTATTTCATCAATATCTTCGCCTTCTAAAGCTTTCTTTAATTCTTCAATTTTATTTTCAGCTTCTTCTTTATCTTTTTTATCTACTTTATCACCTAAATCTTTAATAGCTTTTTCAGTAGCAAAGATCATACTATCAGCTTCATTACGAGCTTCAGCTTCAGTTTTACGTTTTTCATCAGCTTCTTTATTAGCTTCAGCTTCTTTCATCATTTTATCTATTTCTTCATCGGTTAAATTAGTTGAAGAAGTAATTGTTATTGATTGTTCTTTATTAGTTCCTAAATCTTTAGCAGTAACATTAACAATACCATTGGCATCAATATCAAATTTAACTTCAATTTGTGGTACTCCTCTTGGAGCAGGTGGAATATTTGTAAGTTGGAAATTACCTAAAGTTTTGTTATCATAAGCCATTGGTCTTTCACCTTGTAATACATGAATATCTACGGCTGGTTGATTATCAGCTGCAGTTGAAAATACTTGGGATTTACTTGTTGGAATTGTTGTATTTCTTGGAATTAATACGGTCATTACATTTCCTAAAGTTTCAAGTCCTAAAGAAAGTGGTGTAACATCAAGAAGGACAATATCTTCAACTTCTCCAGTTAAAACTCCTCCTTGAATAGCCGCTCCCATAGCTACTACTTCATCTGGATTAACACTTTTATTTGGTTCTTGACCAAGTTCTTTTTTAACTAATTCTTGGATATAAGGAATACGTGTTGAACCACCAACTAATATTACTTTATCAATATCATTTTTACTTAATTTAGCATCCTTTAAAGCTTTACGAACTGGTTCTAAAGTTGAATCAAATAAATCTCTACATAAATCTTCAAATTTAGCTTTTGATAAAGTAGTTTCAAAATGTAATGGTCCATCATCATTTTGAGCAATAAATGGTAAACTAATTGAAGCATTAGTCATTCCTGATAAATCTTTTTTAGCTTTTTCGGCAGCATCTTTAATTCTTTGCATTGCCATTTTATCTTTACTTAAATCTATACCATTTTCACTTTTAAATTCTTTTATTAAATATTCTACAATTCTTTCATCAAAATCATCGCCACCTAAACGATTATTACCAGCAGTAGCTTTTACTTCAAATACACCATCACCAAGTTCTAGAATAGAAACGTCAAATGTTCCTCCTCCTAAATCATAAACTAAAATAGTTTGTAATTTATCTTGTTTATCAAGTCCATATGCTAAAGCCGCTGCAGTTGGTTCATTAATAATTCTTTCTACTTCCAAACCGGCAATTTTACCGGCATTTTTAGTTGCTTGTCTTTCAGCATCATTAAAGTAAGCTGGAACAGTTATAACTGCTTTAGTTACTTTTTCTCCTAAATATGCTTCGGCATCTTTTTTAAGTTTACTTAAAATTTTAGCACTTATTTCTTCAGGAGTATATTTTTTACCATTAGCTTCTACTTTCTCACTAGTTCCCATTTTTCTTTTAATTGAAGAAATAGTATTTTTAGCATTAGTAACTGCTTGATTACGAGCAATACTTCCGACCATTTCTTCATCGCCTTTAAAAGCTACAACTGAAGGTGTTGTTCTATTTCCTTCGGCATTAGGAATAACTTTTGGTTCGCCACCTTCTAATACTGCCACACAACTATTTGTTGTTCCTAAATCAATACCTATTATTTTTGCCATTATTCATCATTCCTTTCATTTACTTTAACCATGGCTGGTCTAATTAATTTATCATTATATATATATCCTTTTTGTAATACTTCAAGGACAACATTTGGTGCTACTTCTTCATTTTTATCCATTACTACTGCATTCATAATAGTAGGATCAAACTCTTTATTTAAAGCTTCAATTTCTTTAACTCCAATACTTGTAAGTATTTCTTTTAAATTATCATAAATCATTTTAAAGCCCTCAATAAATTTATCAGCACCCGAAACTTTAATATTCATTGCTCTTTCAAAATTATCAATAATTGGTAATAACTTTTCAATAATATTAAAGCCATCATATTTATATAAATTAGCCATATCTAATTCATATCTTCTTTTCATATTTTGCATTTCCGCATTAATTCTTAAAACTTTTTCTTTAAGTTCTAAATTAGCTTTAATAAGCTCATCTTTTTCTTTGTCAATTTTCTTCTTTTTAGCCTTCTTTTTAGGAGGTTCATTTACTTCTAAATTTTCTTTAACTTCTTCTTCCATTTAATCACCTTTTTCCTCTAACCATCTATTAAGAATATTTAAAACTCCAACAACCCGGTCATATTCCATTCTCTTTGGCCCAATTATCGCAATTGTTCCTTCTTCCCCCCTAAATTCATAATTAGTTTTAATAATAGTTACATTATCATCAAAATCTGTTTCACTCCCAATATAAATACTAATATTATTATTACCATCTTTTTTTTCAATTTTTCTAATTGTATTTTCATCTTCTAATTTAGTAATTAATCTTTTAATTTCGTTAGTATCATTATATTCAGGTTGTTCTAATATTTTCGATTTACCGGCCACATGAAAATTTTCTCTATTATTTACAAAATCATTAAATGCTTCATAAAAAATATTATATACTGTTTCATATTGCTGTATTTGTTTTGAAATAATAGGCTTAATCTCATATTCTAATCTCTCAGATATCATTGTAATAGGTGTTCCAATTAACATTTTATTTACAATTTCACATGTTTTAATTACTTCATTTAAATCTATGTTATTTTGTAAAGTAAATTGTTTATTTTTAACTATTCCTTTATCAGTACAAACAAGCGCTACTAATTTGTTATCCATTAAAGGAATAATCGATATCTGTTTTAAAGTATTTAATTCACTTTCTTTACCTAAAGAAATACTTGTATAATTAGTAATATCACTAATTATCTCTAAACAAGCTTCAATCGCATCACTAACAGCTAAATTTTGATTAGAAAATAAAGTCTGTAATTTAAGCATATCTTCGCCATTTAATTCTTTAGGTTTCATTAAATTTTCTACATAATATCGATAACCAACTTCACTTGGTATTCTACCACTAGAAATATGATTCTTTTCTATATAACCTAATTTTTCTAAATAAGCCATTTCATTTCTAATTGTAGCACTAGAACAATTAAACTTTTCACATAAAGCTTTAGACCCAACTGGCTTAGCTTCTTTAATGTAACCTTCCACTATTTCTTTTAAGATGTTTTTCTGTCTTTCATCCATAATATCACCTATTAGCACTTCTCTTTCTTTAGTGCTAATACTATTATAATATTATGCTTAGCACATGTCAATATATAACTGCTAATTTTTAAAAAAAAATGTCAAAGTTAATAACTAAGACATTAAATTAAATTAATTATGTTGGTATATAAGGATGATCTATTGTCCCATTTTCTCCTTCTGCAACTGTTGTATCAGCCTTCAAATTTATAACAGGTCGCACACCCCAAGCGAGGTTGACGTCGCCCATGGAATAGTCAAGCTTGCCACTGGGATCAACGTAGAACATGAAAGCATTGCCGCCGATGCCAAAGGTATAAGGAGACATGGTCCAATAATATTCATTTGTATATAAGTAATAACTTGTATTAACAGTCCAATGTGCTCCTCCTGCAAATGCTACTTCATCCGCTGTTATTAATCCTATTGGATATGTTAGTTTCTTATTTCCTTGACTTGCATCTTCTGGGGTTGTATATAGATCATTTCCTTTATATGTACATTTAAAACTTGGTGTCTTAATTTCATAATTCCTATAATATGCTCCATAATATGTTCCTGTTGTTCCAGTTCCTCCTATCTGTGCTGGTGCTGCACTATTACTTGTGTTACTTGATCTATCCCCACAGAATCCTGCTGTATGGCTTAGTTTTGTTGATAATTCTGATAAATTTGTTGTTGTATTATACCAACTATCTATTACTCCTTTTATTGTACTATTGGAACTATTAGAATGGGCATCTGCCCATGTACTTGCTCCTTTTGTTCCATACATATATCCGACATAATCGTTTAGCTTTTCTCGAGCTATATCATAACTTGCTTCTTCTTTAGCTTCTTCTCTTAATAACTCTTTATTCCATCTGCCATAGAAATTAGCCGTCTTTTCATCATTGATATATTCTTTACTCCTTTTTTAGTCAAATTAGGCTAAAAATACTTAAAAAAAGTATTAAAATTAATTAATACTTTCTTTAATTGCTTTTTCAATACCTCTAAAAGGAAGTGTAGCGCAAGTTTTTCTATTCCCTTGTTTATATATATCATTATAAACAATTGCTTCTTTTAATAATTCTTCATTATAATCATTACCATTAGTCATTTCATAAAAATTATGAATATAATCTAAAGCTTCTTCTTTGGTTTTACCAATTAAATTATTGATCATTATTGATGTAGCGGATATTGAAATTGCACAAGCTTCACCTTCAAATGTTATATCTTCAATAATATTATCTTTAAATTTAACATATATATCGATATTATCAATACAAGATGAATTATTAGTATTTACTTTTTTATATAAAGCATCATCCGTTCTTTTTCTATTAGTTGGATGCCGATAATTTTCCATAATTATTTCTCTTTTAGTTTCATTATCCATTTAAATCATCTCACTTACTATTTTATCATAATTACTTAATAGTTCTACTAAATTATCTATTTCTTCAAAAGTATTATAAAAATATAAACTAACTCTCACACTGTTGGTTATTCCCACTGCTGATTTTAATATTTTAGCACAATGTGAACCCGCTCTAACACAAATATTATATTTATTTAAATAATAAGCTACATCTTGACTAAAAACATTATTAACATTAAAAGCTACAATTCCACTGTCAGATTCTAAATTAATAATATCAATATATTTTATTTTTAAAAGTTTATCAATTAAATAATTTCTTAAATCATGTTCTCTTTTTATAATATTATCCATACCTATATTGTTTAAATATTTTATAGCTTCTGAAAGACCTATTACACCGGCAATATTTTGAGTTCCAGCTTCAAGTCTAATTGGCAATGGTTTTAAATATACTTCTTCTGGAGAATCAAAACTTTCATTCATTCCTCCCCCTAAATTAATTGGCTCTAAATGTTCTAATAATTCTAATTTTCCATATAATACTCCAATACCTGTTGGTCCTAACATTTTATGCCCTGAAAAAGCTAAAAAATCAATATCTAAATCTTGAACATCAACTTTAATATGAGGAACCATTTGAGCTCCATCAACTACTACAAAAATATTATTATCATGAGCATACTTTGTAATTTCTTTAATTGGCCTTTTATCCCCAATAACATTTGTAATACCTGCTAAACTAATAACTTTAGTTTTATTTGTAATTGCTTTTTTAACATTATCCATAGTTACATAATAATTTTTATCTAAAGGTATATAATTAACTTCAATTCCTAAAGTCTCAACTAATTTAAACCAAGGTAAAACATTAGAAGCATGTTCACTTGTCGTAATTAATACTTCATCGCCTTTTTCTAATAAATTAGCAAAAAAGCCATTAACAATCATATTTAAACCTTCAGTTGTTCCACTTGTAAAAACAACTTCTTCTAAACATTTAGCATTAATAAATTCTTTAACTAATTCTCTTGTATTTTCATATTCTTGATCAACTTTAAAAGATAAATCATAATCTCCACGATGAGCATTAGCGGAATAATTTCGATAATAATCATTCATTTTTTCAATAACACTAACTGGTTTTAAACTAGTTGCACTATTATCAAAATAAACAATATCGTGATTTAACATCGGAAAATCATCTCTATTCAATCGCTCTCACCTCCATCTTTAAATCATTTCTAAGTTCTTCACTTAAAATACTATTAACAAATCCTTTAATAAGTAAATTTTGAGCTTCTTCTAAATTTAAACCTCTACTTTGAAAATAAAATAAATCTTCACTTTTAAAAGAACCAATAGCAACTTCATGATTAGCAATAACTTCATTGGTTAAAACTTCCATATTAGGACTTATTTTAATACTATCATCACTTATAATCAATCCTTTTAAATCTTCAGTTAAAACATTATCTATGGTATTTTCTTCAATTTTACCATCACAAATAAAATTAATATTACTATCACTATTTTTATTTATAATATGGACTTTTATTAAAGCTTCACTTTTATTACCATTCATATTAAGATTTAAATTAACTTTATTTTTACCATCATTAATTAAAAGTAAATTATAAATAATTTTACTATTATTATTTAAATTAATTAATATTTTAACATCATTAGTTATATCATATAAATTATAAATAATTAATTTATTATTATCTTTAACTTCAATTTCTATATTTTCATTATTTTTATTTTCATAATGGATTATAACTTCACCGCATATTTCAATTTTTTTTGGAGCATTATCTAACTTATATTCGCCACTTTTTACTTTATTTATACCATCCGCCAATAATAGTTTATTCATTATCTTCATTCCCATTAATTATACTTGCCTCAAAACCTTTTATTTCAATAGCATTTATTAATTCTTTATCTCCATTTTTAACAATTTTTTTATCATTTATAATATGAACTTTAAAATCATCAAAATATTTTAAAATATCGGCATGATGAGTAACAATCAATATTGAAGGTTTATACATTTCATAATATTTAGCTAAAGATGTTCCTACTATCTTTAAAGCATCAATATCAAGTCCTGAATCTACTTCATCTAAAATAATAAACTTTGGTTCTAACATAAATAAATGTAACAGTTCATTTTTTTTCTTTTCGCCACCACTCATATTAAAATTAATACTTCGATGAACAAATTCTTTAGGTAAATTTATTATTTCACAAACTTTATTTAATTTTTTATTAAATTCAAAAATATCAATTTTTTCCCCTTTTTGTTCACTTAAAACATTTCTTATTAATTCGGCATTAGTAACGCCTTCAATTTCAACTGGATTTTGATTAAGCAAAAAAAATCCTAATTTACCCATTAAAGTAGGTGTATAATCAGTTATATCTTGATCATTATATTCAATTTTACCTTTAAATATCTGATAATCAGGATGATGCATTAAAGTTTTACAAATTGTACTTTTACCAGCCCCATTAGGACCCATTAATACATGAATCTCACCATCATTTATTTCTAAATTAAAGTTTTCTAAAATTGTTTTATCTGCTGCTTTAACTGTTAAATTATCTATTTTAAGCATAATAACCACCAGAAATATTTTATCACAATTAAAGAAATAATTAAATACCTAAATTAATTACTCTTGCTCTTTTATTTAAATCATTAAGTTTAGTATTAAAATCTAATTCTTCACCTTGATAATTTTCAATTATAATTTTACCTTTTTTAGTATCCGTTCCCTCAATACTTAAAATAACTCCCTTAGTTTGTTCACTTAAATAATAATACTTAACAAATCCATCAATTAAAATTAATTTATCTTTAATATCAGCTTCATTAGCTTCGACATTTAAATAAGTTTCAAACTTCTTTTCATAATCTTTTTGATAACGAAAAAAATATTCTAAATAAAACTTTTTTAAATCATTAATCGTGGCACTTTCTTTTAATTTATTAAAAATTGAGTCATCAAAAACATAATCCATATCATAAGGTGTTTCTAAATAAAATTTTTTATTAAGAAAAAACCATTCTAAAATAACATTATGGATTTTAAATGTTTGTCTAAATATTCCATTAGGTAAATTATAAGTTATTTGATTTAACTTAGCATAACCCATATGTCTAGCCCAATTAATATTAAAATTATAAATAGTATTTCCTGTATTAATAATAATTGTATTATCTAAAATAGTTAAAAACATATCACTTTTTTTACTTTTTAAACTAAAAGTATAAATATTATCTTCATTACTTTCTTTTAAACTAACATTAAACTTTTCTATTCCTGTTACTTCTTTTATTAAACAACAAGCTAAATTAAAAGTACAATGATAATTTTTTAATATTTCCCAAGCTTCTGTACTATATAAAATACCAAAATTATTATCAATTAAATCAAATTCAAATTCTCTTTTCATAAACCACCTTAAAATATGTTACTTATTTTGTAACATATTTAATAAATCAATTTTAAATTTATCTTTAGCTGCATTAGCTTTAGATATCATTATTCCTTTATATGTTGTAAGTTCACTCATATGACCTTCAAGTAATATTTCTGTAGGTGTAATTGTCTCTAACATTACTGTTCCTTCTTTTAAATATACAGTATAATATAACTTAACTTCTCCATGAACTTGAGCAAATTTCTTATCACTTGGTAATTTAAGTTCATATTTTTCAGTATGATCTTTTTTATTAACACTTTTAAGTTCCCCTACAAATTCACCATTTCTCATCGCTGGATAATATTCAAAATTAAGTTTTTTGTAAGCTAACATATTATACTTTTTAAGCGCTCTTTCTAATTTTTTAAATTCGTTTTCATTAATGTAATCTAAACAATAACTTTTCATTAATAAAACCCCCTTATCAATTACGTATAAATTATAGCATATTTTGTCTGTTTTGTCAAGTTTTTGTAAAATTATCAATTTGATATTGACATAAATGTAATTTAAAAAAAGAAGTGCACAATTGTTATGCATTTAGTTTTAGAATTTATTTATAAGCAATTCATTTACAATAGGCAGTGATAATTCGTCAT
>CANQMC010000003.1 GCA_947624855.1 uncultured Bacilli bacterium
ACCACCTTATTATGTACATATTATATCAAAATTCTTTGCGAAGAAATTTATTTTATTTTTTACTCTTTTTAGCTGATGTTTAAATAAAAACTTGACAATTAATAAAATTATTATTATAATATATGTAAAATATTTACATTAAATTTATTTTTAATGTAATTTTTTTCCTTTTTATGATATAATATATAATAGAGGTGATAATTATGTTAATTGGGATAACTTTAAAGGAATATACTACTTTTATAAAAGAAACAACATTTGATTTTAAAGCAACTAATTATAAAATTTTACAAGATACTAATGTATATAATAAAGTATTAAAAGGCGCTTTGTTTGTGGGAGAAAATGCATCAGGTAAAACTCAAGTTTTAAAAGCAATTAAGTTTTTAATGGATTTATTGTTTGGTGATAAAGAAATTAATTATATTCGAATGAAATCTATGTATACAAAAGGAGCAACTTTTAGTTTAAGTTATAATTTTTTAATAGATGATCATGATATTAAATATGATTTAAAATTTTTAGAAAATGATATTTCTTCTGAAAAATTGTATTTAGATGATAAATTAATGTTAGAAAGAATAGAAGATAAAGGAAGAGTTTATTTTGCTGAAGAAAGGAATGTAATAGTAAACAAACACATTTCTTTACTTAAACAAGAATATTATAAAACAAGATTGGATAATAATATTATTTTAAATAAATGGCTTTCTTTTTTGAGAAATTCTGTATATATTAATTGTTTAGATAAAGAAATAGTATATTATAATGCTTTAAATATTAATGATGTTTTACTTACTGATTATATAAAAGAACATGGATCAAAAACGATTAATGATTTTGTTAATAAACTGGGATATAATAGTGAAATTCATTTAGATTCAAATTTTATTAATGAAGATAAATCAATTAAAATAAATACTTCTGAAGAAGTTATTGCAATTAGAAAAAAAGGTACTAATGTTTATTTACCTCTTGATTTAGAATCAGCTGGTAATAAAGTTTTTGTTAATCTTTTGTTACCTATTATACATTGCTCTAAAAATGAAGGAATGTTAATAATTGATGAATTTAGCAGTGGACTTCATAATGAATTAGAAGAGAGTTTAATAAAATTTTTCTTTAATAATTCAAAAGGATCACAGTTATTCTTTGCTTCACATTCAACGAATATTTTAGATAATTTTATACTTAGACCTGACCAAATATATTCTTTTAGTTTTGATGCGAAAAAGGGAACTATTATTAAAAGATTTTCAGAAGAAAATCCTAGGGAATCTCAAAATTTAGAAAAAATGTATTTGAATGGAGTATTTAATGGACTTCCAAATTACAATAAAAAATTTAAGTTTTAATAAAGATAAAAATATTGGGAAAATAATAGTTTTGGTTGAAGGCGAAGATGAAATTAAATTATTAAAACAAATTTTTGGTAAAATAATGGATTATGATTATTCAATTATAAAAAAGGGTGGGATTATTGAAGGATTATATAAAAGCAAAAAAAATAAAAATTCTCATGTTTTAATTGCTAAAACAAATAGTTCTAATATAAAATCTGTTTTAGATTTAAATAATTATAAAGATAATATAGCTATTTCTTTAATGCAAGAATATGGCGAAAGTATAGCGAATAAAAGAATTTATTTTATTTGGGATAGAGATTATGAATCTAATAAAGGTTGTTCTTTAGCTTTGAATACTTTTGGTAATTCTTTGGATAATGATTATGAAATGAATGGTTTATTATTAATTAGTTATCCTTGTCTTGAAGTATATGAAATTTCTAATTTTGAAAAAAATTTATTTAAAAAAGAATTTAAAAATTCATTAGAAACTAAAAAGTATAAAAAAAGTTGTAGATGGAATATAAATAGAATTGATGAAAATACTTTGTTATTAGCAGCTTTTAATACAATTAAAGGTATTAATAATTTTAATATATATAATTTGGATATTGATAATTTTAAAGAAACTAATATTAAAATTTTTAATAAAGAAGAAGATTATTATAAAAATTATAAAACTTGGAAAGCTTTATCTTTAATTAGTATAATGTTATTACAATTAGATATAATTACAATAAAAAAATAAAACGGCTAATTTGGAATTTATTCCAGATTTGCCAATTTCTGGCTAATTTGGAGTTCAATCCAGATTTGCCAATTTCTGACTAATTTGGAGTTAACTCCAGATTTGACAAAAAATAAAATTATGTTATTATTTAAATGGTGATATAAATGAAATACGGAAGAAATATTAAAGATACTTTTTTAGAATATAATAAAATGTTTAAAGCAGTATTGTTAACAGGACCTAGGCAAGTTGGTAAAACTACTTTTTTGTTAACAATTAAAGAAAAAGAAAGAAAATATGTTACTTTAGATGATTTAGAAATTAGAAATTTAGCAAATAATAATCCAGAAAAATTTTTTGATATTTATACCCCTCCGATTATTATCGATGAAATACAATATGCTCCAGGTTTATTATTTTATATTAAAATAATTTGTGATAATACTAATAAAACAGGTTTGTTTTGGATTACAGGTTCACAAAAAATTGAGTTAATGCGAGGAATAAGTGAGACTCTTGCTGGTAGAATGGGTGTTTTAGAAATGAATTCTTTTTCTTACCGAGAGCTTATAAAATCTAAATATTTACCATTTTCTTTAGATGATTTAACTATAAAAGAATTTATTTCAAAAGATAAAATATTAAAAAACATTTTAAATGGTGGAATGCCAGGTTTTGTACTTAATGATGTGAAAAGAGAATTTTATTTTAAAAGTTATATTAATCTTTATTTGGAAAGAGATATAAGAGAAATTAAAAGAATAGATGATTTAAATGCTTTTTATACTTTTTTAGTTTCTATGGCTTCAAGAGCAAGTCAAATTCTTAATTATAGTGCAGTAGCTAAAGATTGTGGTAAAGATTTAAAAACAATTAAATCTTGGGTTAGTGTATTAGAGGTTACAGGTATTATAAAATTATTATATCCACTTAGAAAAGAGGAATTAAAAAGAACAACTAGCACACCGAAAGTTATTTTTATGGATAGTGGTATTTGTTCTTATTTATGCGGGATAAATACTTTAAAAGCTTTAGAAAATTATACTAATTTAGGCTTTTTATATGAAAATTATATTATATCAGAGTTAATTAAAATTAATGATAATTATAGTTTAAATAATTATTTTATGTTTTATAGAGATAAAGATGGTAATGAAATAGATATTGTAATTAGGGATTTTGATAATGTTTATCATCCGTATGAGATAAAATTTAAAAGTAATGCTGATGTTAGTATGATAAGTTCATTTAAAAAATTAAATAGTTTAAATGTAGGAAATGGTGGAATTATTTGTAATAGTAATAAATTAGAAAATTTAACTGCTAAAAATCAAATTATTCCTATTAGTAGTATTATTGGTTAATTAAAGAGTTATGTAAATATTTTTTATTTCCTTCATTGCACAGCTCTTTTTTTAGTGTTATAATTATATATAATAGGAGTGGGTTTAATGACAAAGTTAAAAAAATTTATTATACCAATTGCTATTTTATTTATTGGCTTATTAGTTATTATATTTATACCTAAAAGCCATGCTGATTATACTTATGAACATGGTTCAAAAACTCTTAGTTCATCTAAGCCAGATGGTAAATTAAGAGAAGATACTTTTGAATTATTTTTGAAAATAAATGGTTCTTTTTCTTTTAATCATGTAAAGTTTGATTTATATCTTAAAAATATGACGGTTGAAAGTGTTGAAGGTGTAAATGGTTTTAAAGTTATTAATAGTTCAGGGCCTGAAGATTACCATGGTGAAAAAGAATATGATACTGTTTATCATTATGAAGTTTTATCTAATCGAGTTTATTCTGAAAATGACATGACATCTTTTAGTGATGGAATTTCTTATGTTAGAGTAAAAGTAAAACAAATTAAGGCATCTGACTGTAAACATGATTTTGGTCCAACTGTTACAGATAAAATAGATACAAATGATGCTAATATAACTAAAGAAGCTTATAAAGATGATCAGAAAATAACTGGAATAAAAAGAGGTGAAGAATTTTATTATAAAATTGTAGTTAGTGGCAATAATAAAATAGAAACTGATGAGATAACAGTTACCGATACTATTCCTGAAAGTTTAGAGATATTAGATCATAATACTGAAGGTGTAACTTTTGAAGGTAATAAGGTTACTTGGAAAGTTGGTAAATTGAATTCTGGTGAACAGTCAAAAGAAATAAAAATTCGAGTTAAAGCTAAGGATAATATAAGTGGTAATATTGTTAATACTGCTAAATTAAAAATAAATGACAAAGAAAAGGAAGCTACAGCAACTGTTCAAGTTTTATATTCTAATATTCAAATTAAAAAAACTGCTAGTAAAAGTAAAGTTAACAATGGAGATGAGTTTTACTATGATTTAGTTATAACTAATAATGGTAATACAACAAGTGATGAAGTAACAGTTACCGATACTTTAGATAATAATTTAGAATTTATTAGTTCTAATCCTAATTATAATAGTGTTTCTAGTAATGTTTATACTTATAAAATAGATGCTATAGAAAAAGGTAAATCTAAAACTATTCGGGTTAATGTTAAAGTTAAAGATAATGTAAAAGTTGATAATGTGGTAAATACAGCAACTGCAACTGAAAAAGATAAAGATCCTGTTACTGATACTGTTACTACACCTTTATTAAAACCGGTTTTAGAAATTGAAAAAGAAGCTAGTGTTAAAGAAGTTAAAAGAGGTAATACTTTTAAATATACAATAACTGTTAAAAATACGGGTGAAGGTGCACTTAAAAATGTAAATGTAAGTGATACTATTAACAATAATTTTACAATTGTAGATGTTGTTGGAGGTACTAATGAAGGTAATTTAGTTAAAGCTCATTATGATACTTTAGCAACGGGATCTGTTAAGAAAATAGAAGTAACAGTAAAAGCTAAATTAGATGCTACGTTAGGTGATGTTGTAAATACAGTAACAGCAACTAGTGATAATCATGATAGTGTTACTGATAATGTTACTGTAAAAATAGTTGATTCTAATTTAGTAATTAATAAAGTTGCTAGTAAAGATATTGTAAAACCTAACGAAATATTTACATATACAATAACTGTAAATAATACAGGGGATGCTGCCGCTAGTAATGTAGTTATAAGAGATGTTATTGATAGTAATTTACAAATCGTGGATGCTGGTAAATTTACAAAAAATGGTAATACTTTAACTTATAAAGTTGCTAGTTTAGGTCAAGGTGAAAGTATTAAATTAGAGGTTAAAGTAAAGGTTAAAAGTACAGCTGTGAATAATTTAGTTATTCCAAATACTGTTTATGTTAAAGAAGATAATAAAGATGAACAAAATAAAAAGGTAGATGTAACTGTAAAAAGACCTATTTTAGAAATTAATAAAACAGCTTATAATGATAAAAATAAAAAAACAATTAAACCAGGAGAAGAATTTTATTATAAAATTGAAGTTAAAAATAAAGGTGAGATAGCTAGTGATAAAATAGTTATTAAAGATACTTTAAATGATTTACTTACAATTGTCGATAGTAATGGAGCTCAAGTTTCAGGTCAAACAATAACTTTTGAGATACCTAGTTTAGGTGTTAATGAGGTTAAAACTTTTACAATTAAAGTTAAATTATCTATAAATGCTCCAGTTAATACTAGAATAGATAATATTGCTATATTAACCCATAATGATGAAAAATTACAAGATGATGATCCAATACTTGTAATTCCAGAAGATGTTTATATATTAAAAGAAGCAGATAAAAAAGAAGTAATGGCAGGAGAAGAATTTACTTATACAATAACTATTGGTAATGCTTCTAATGATACTGTTAATAATTTAGTATTTTCTGATGATTTACCTGAATATTTAGAATATGTAAGAGCAATTAATGGGGATAATTTAAATGTAGAAGTTAATGATAATAAAATTACATGTAATATAGCTAGTTTAAATTCGGAACAAGAAGTAAAAATATTTATAACTGTTAAAGTTAAAGAAGATGTACATTTAGGTACTAAAATAGAAAATGTTGGGATATTAAAATATGAAGATAAAACTTTAGAAAGTAAAGAAATTACTGAAGTAGTTGATACAGATGTAATTATTGAAAAAGTTTCTAGTGTTCAAGTAGCAGTTAATAATGAAGAGTTTTATTATACAATTAATATTATCAACAGAGGGAAAGTAGATGCTAAAGATTTAGTAATTGAAGATGTTATTCCAGATAAATTAAAAATATTAGAAACTAATGGAGGAATAGTTGAAGGTAATAAATTAACTTTTAAATTAGATTTATTAAAATCTTTAGAATCTAAAAGTTTTAAAATTAAAGTTAAAGTTATTAATGGTGTTCATGGTGAAAAAATATTAAATACAGCAATATTACATGAACCTGAAAAAGAAGATAAAGAAAGTACAGTTACGGTAGAAGTTTCAGATATTAAACTTAATATTAGTAAAAAAGCTAGTGTTATAGATGCTAAAGTTGGAGATACTTTTATTTATACAATAAATATTAAAAATGAAACAGGAGCTAATTTAAAAAATATAAAAATTAAAGATGTTATCCCTGGTAGTTTAGAAATATTAGAAGCAAATGGGGGAGTTATTAAAGGTAATACTATTAATTGGATAATAGATATTGATGCTTATAAAGAAGTTAATTTAGATATAAAAGTTAAAGTTAAAGATAAAATTAAAGTTAAAAAAATAAATAATGTAGCTACTTTACAATATGAAGATAAAGAGTTAAAAAGTAATGAAGTAATAGTTAATTTAAAAATAGATAATCCACAGACAGGTAATTTTATTAATTATATAGGTATTGGCTTTGGAATTATTATAAGTAGTTTAATTATTTATAAAGTTCGAAAAAATGGAAAATTTTATAAGATATAGGTGAAGTAAATGAAAGATATTGCAATTGGTTTAGTAATTATAATTGTTTGTTTCTTAGTTATAGATTTTATATATACTGAGAAAAATGTATGTAATAAAGAAACTATAGAATATAAATGTGGTGTTTTAAAAAAACAATTTAATATTAATATTGATATTTTTGGGAGATATTGGTAAAGTATTGTTTTAGATTTAAAAATATGATATTATATTTAATATAAAGAGGGAGTAGGTAGTGTGGCTAATTTAGATGCGCATTTTAAAGTTAACTATAATGATGCTACCAGTAAAGATGAGGCGACATTTAGAGGAAGTAATTATCGAATTACCATTTTAAGTGAAAGACTTATCCGTTTTGAATATAATACTAGTGGTATCTTTTTTGACCATCCAACGGAATTTGCAAGATTTCGTAATTTTCCTGTTCCCGATTTTAAAGTTGAAGAAGATGATAAAAATTTAGTTATCCAAACAAAATATTTTGTATTACAATATGTTAAAAATAAACCTTTTATAGGGCCTAAATATGCTCCTGATCAATATTTAAAAGTTGGGCTTATGAATAGTGATAAAATATGGTATTTTAATCATCCTGAAGCTCGTAATTTTGGCGCTACTAAAATATCTTTAGAAGATAATATTAAAAAACCTCTTAATAAAGGATTATATTCAACTGATGGTTTTGCTTCTTTTGATGATTCTAAAAGTTTAGTATTTATGGATGATGGCTTTTTAGTTAAACCAACTGAAAAAAGAATTGATACTTACCTTTTTATTTATCGAAGAGATTTTGGACTTTGCTTAAAAGATTATTTTACACTTACAGGTTATCCCCCTTTAATTCCTAGATATGCTTTAGGTTTGTGGTGGCATAGAGATTTAATATATTCTTTTAATGATACTAAAAAATTATTAAAAGCTTTTAATGCTCATGATATTCCTTTTTCAATTTTATTATTGAATGAATTTTGGCATTTAAAAGATAAAAATGATTTAAATAAATTTAAAACAGGTTTTACTTTTTCACCTGAACTTTTTCCTAATCCTTTTGAATTTACTACTTATTTGCATGAAAGAGGAGTAAGAGTGGGTATTAATATCGATCCAGTAGAAGGTATTGGGGAACATGAAGAAAGATTTAGGATGATTGCAACTGAACTCGGTATTATTAATACTCGTAATATACCTTTTAATGCTTTTGATAAAACTTTTTTAGCTGTTTATTTTAATCATATTATTAAACCTTTAGATAGTTTAGGTGTAGATTTTTATTGGATTGATTATAAAGCTGATTTTGATAGTTTAAGAGCACTTAATCATTATCATTTTAAAAATTATTATAAAGATAATCGATTTAGACCTATGTTATTTTCAAGAAATAGTTTAATTGCATCGCATTTATATGGTGTGCATTATTCAGGTCCAACTAATGTTAGTTTTGATACTTTAAATTATTTGCCTTCTTTTAATTCTAGTGCCAGTAATTTAGGTATTTCATGGTGGAGTCATGATATTGGAGGTTTTAAAGGGGGAATGGAAGATAGTGAGTTATATGTAAGATATGTTCAATTTGGAACTTTTAGTCCTATATTTAGATTAGCTTGTGAAAGAGGTCATTATTATAAAAGAGAACCTTGGAATTGGGATATTAAGACTTATACTATTGCAAAAGAATATACTCATTTAAGACATCGTTTAATACCATATTTATATACCGAAAATTATAAATATCATAAAACGGGTTTACCTATTGTACAACCTCTTTATTATACTTATCCAGAAATATATGATGAACCTTTATATAAAAATGAATATTATTTTGGAAGTGAATTTTTAGTAAAACCTATTACTAAAAAACAAGATAATGTTATGAATAGATGTGTTGAACAATTATTTTTACCAAAAGGAACTTGGTATGATTTTAAAACAGGTAAAAAGTTTCCGGGAAATAAAAGATATGTAGCCTTTTATAAAGATGAAGATTATCCAGTTTTTGCAAAAAGTGGAGCAATTATTCCAATGGCTATATTACCAGAAAATATAAATGATACAAATCCTCCTCGAGAAATGGAAATTCATGTTTTTCCAGGAAGAAGTAATTTATATAAACTTTATGAAGATGATGGAATATCAAGATTAAATGAAGAAGGTTATTATATTATAACGGCAATAGATTATAATTATCTTGCAAATAACTATACTCTTATTATTAGACCTATTGAAGGTAAAGCAGGAATAATTCCTAAAGAGAGAAATTATAAAATAAGATTTAGAAATACGAGAGAAGCTGAAAATGTTGTAGCGTACGTTAATGATAAAGAAATAGAAGTAGAATCTTTTAGTGAAGAAAATGATTTTGTAGTTATTGCTAAAGATGTACCTACAACAAGTCAACTTACGATTAATTGTAAAGGAAAAGATATTGAAATAGACGCTATAAGATTAATCAATGAAGATATAAATTCTATTATTAGTGATGCTAAAATAAATACTAGTTTAAAAGAAAAAATTGCTTCAATAATGTTTAGTAATTTAGAAGTAAATAAAAAAAGAATAGAAATTAGGAAACTTAAAAGATATGGTTTAAGCGATGTGTTTATTAAAATGTTTATAAAATTACTTGAATATGTATCAGAATTTTAGTAAAATTGGATATAAGAGGTTATATCCTTTTTTTGGAGGAAAGTATTATGAGGGAGGCAATTTTAACTTTTATAATTTTATTTATTATTGTTTTTTTAGTAGATTATTTTTTAATAAATAAAAGAAAATTAAAAATTATTAAAAATAAAGGAGTACTTAAAAACGGTAAAAAGAAAAAAATTAAACCTATTGGAGAAATGGATTATTTAGTAACTAAGTTTAATTTAAATAAAAGAAAATTAAAAAAAGATAAAATTATTATAGCAATTTCTTTAATTAATAGTTTTATAATTGCTTTTGTTAGTAGTGTAGTTATGTTTATTCCTTTTAGATTAATGTGGCAGATGCTTATAGCTTTTGTTTTACTTTTTGCTTTAATTTATTCTTTATATGAATTATATGGACGTTCTTTAAAGAAAAAAGAATCAAAGTAGACACTAATTTGACATTTTAGGTAATATATGCTATAATTATACTATCACTGGGGGGATTTTGGTGATAGATAAACTTATTAAAGCAAGAATTGTGGAGATTATGGTAGTAATAGTCTTAGTTTTAGTGACTATTCCAGTATGGCAAATGTTTAGTGCTAAAATTGGTTCAGTTGAAGTTAAAACTTTAGATGATTATAATTTAAATTTTGATATAGCTAATTTAAGTTATACTGATAGAATTATTGTTGATAATCCTTATAATTTAAATAAAAATTATAAAATTTATTTAGTAAGTAATAGTAAAATAAATAATAATGCTACTATTATGATCAATAATGAAGCTTATAAAATTAGTGATTTTATTAATTTAAAAAAAGGTAGTAAGTATTCTTATACTTTAGTTGATAGTAATATTGCTCATAGTAGAAAAACTTATGATATTGCAGTATTTTCTAGTACTGATAATATAAATTATAATTATATTTTTGAAGAAAATTCAATAGTTTAAGCAATAATAAATTTATAAAAGATATTTATATTAAAGATTTTGTAAATATCTTTTTATTTTTCTTTTCATTTTTTTAAAAAAAGTTGCATCAGGTACTTGTAATTTATATGCTTTATATGATATTATTATACTATAGGTGATAGTATATGAAAGTAAAGGATATTATCAAGAGACAAACTACAATGGTAGCAATGGCAGTTATATTAGTTGTTATAACAGCAATAGGCGTTAGTTATTCTGTTTTCTTTGATGTTGAAAAAAATCAATCTAATCAAACTATTACTGCTGGTATTTTTAAACTTACAGTTACAGGTAACAGTAAATTAACAGATTTTAATGCTAAAACTGATGTGCAAGGTAATACCTCAACAGCTTTTACATATACGGTTAGTAATACTGGTACATTAGATGATAATACATCTAAAAAAAGTAATTTAAAGGGTAAGTATTATATTTATGTTTATGCTGATGATGCTAATGTAGCAAGTTTAGGTAATTTGACTTTATCTGTAAATGGTGCTACGCCTAAAGCGATAAATGCATATGCTTCTTCTACATGTAATGTTAGTAGTAGTAAAAATGTAACTTGTTATCAAATAGATACAGGAGAATTAGCTGTTGGAGCAAGTGCATCAAAACCTGTTAGAATATGGGTTAATGAAGATAGTACGCCTGAAAGTGCTGATGGTCAAAAAGTTAGTTTAAGTTTATTTATAAAAGGGGAAGTTAATGAAAGTTAAGATAATTAAATTTATCTTTTTTTTTGCTTGTTTTTAGGTTTTTTAAAATATTTAAATTTTTTTAAAAATACAGATTTTTATATATCTGCTTAGCAGATTTTGATAAATTGGTTAAGCAGATTTAATACTTTTTGCTTAGCAGATTTTACTAAATCTGTAATTTGACATTTGTTTGGTTTTTAGGTATGATTAGTTCATAGAAAAGAGGCGAACGTATGTTTAAAGAAAAAGATGGAAATGTAGAAGTATATTTTATATGCTACAAGAAAAAAGAAATGGGGTTGGTAGAAAGTTATTATGATGAAATACTTAATATTCATTATTGGTATTTTAATGCTTATTTGGCATATAAGTGTTGGAAAAAGAAGTTTAGAGGATTAAAGATGGGAAAGATTGGTAAGATGCTTTTAACAGTTGCAGCTAGTAGATATTTATTATATATGTTAGAAAATGGAGAGGAATTAAATAACAAAGAAAGGACATTAATTGTTAATGATTTAAAGAAAATTGAACCAATATTACAAAAGATTGTTAATAAAAATAATATATTGCTCAATTTATAAGTTTTTGTTATAATTTAGATGGAAGGTGATATTTATGGCGACAATTGAAGATTTTATGAAATTAGATATAAGAATAGGAACTATAATTAAAGCTGAGGAATTTGCTAAAGCTAAAAGACCAGCTTATAAATTAGAAATAGATTTTGGATCTATAATAGGAGTAAAGAAGTCTTCGGCTCAAATTACAGATTTATATAATTTAGAAGATTTAGTTGGAAAACAAATTTTAGCAGTTGTTAATTTTCCACCTAGACAAGTGGCAGATTTTATGTCAGAGGTGTTAGTTTTAGGAACTTATAGTAAAGATGGAGTAATATTAATAACACCTGATAAAAAAGGAGAAAATGGTGATAAATTAGGATAGAGGTTAAATATGGAATATATTGATTTAAAAGATGATTTAGATTATTCTAAATTAGATAAATGTGCTGATATTATTAAAAAAGGAGGACTTGTAATATTTCCAACTGAAACTGTATATGGAATTGGTGCTAATGGTTTAGATAATGAAGCTGTTTTAAAAATATTTGAAGCTAAAGGTCGGGCTAGTGATAATCCTTTAATATTACATATTGCTAATCTTAAAATGTTAGATGAAATTGTATTAGATATTTGTGAAATTCAAAAAAAATTAATTGAAAAGTTTTGGCCAGGGCCTTTAACTATTATTTTTAAAAAGAAAGATATTGTTCCTTTTAGGGTTACAGGAGGATTAGATACTGTAGCAGTTAGAATGCCTAGTAATAAAATTGCTTTAGAATTTATTAAAAAAGCTGGTGTTCCCATTGCGGCGCCTAGTGCTAATATTTCAGGTAGACCTAGTGGAACAAAACTTGGGGATATTAAAGAAGAATTTTTTGATAAAGTAGAGGCTATGATTGATGGGGGTGAAGCTAATATTGGGTTAGAGTCTACTGTAGTTATGGTAGATGATAATAAAATAAAGATTTTAAGACCGGGTGGTATTACTAAAGAAGATTTATTAGAATTAGGGTATCCTGTTTTAGTTGATAAAAATGTTTTAGGAAAAAGTGATGGTCCTTTGTTATCACCTGGTATGAAATATAAACATTATGCTCCAAAAACAAATTGTATATTGGTTTTTAGTGAAGATGAAGAGGTAATGATAAATAAAATAAAATTAGAAAGTAAAAAATATAATAGTTCTTTAGTTTTAGCTAAAAAAAGAAATGTTAATAATTATGATAATGTTTTGGATATGGGAGATACTTTAGAAGAAATAAGTCATAATATATTTTCAAAGTTACGAGAAGCTGATAAAAAGAATGTAGATATAATATTTATTGAAGGAGTAAAATCAGAGGGATTAGGGTTAGCTATTATGAATAGACTTCTTAGAGCGTGTTCTTATAATTATATTTATTTGTAAATATTGACAATGATTTTTAAGTTTGATACAATGTAAGTGCTTGTAGGCGATTTTGCTTATTTAAGTTACCATTTATCTGTTATGGATGTGGAATATTGGAAATTTTAAAAATTAATCTTAGGTGAAATAGATGTTTTCATTCCTTTATTCTATGTTTTAAGCGGAATATTAGAAGGGAATGATTTTTTTATGGTAAGTTTAAGTTTTAATGCAAAAAGTTTTAAGAAGATGGAGAATCCAACTTCAGATGGCAGCAAGAGGGTTAAATATGTTTGTTATGCTCAAGCTAATTCTATTCCTTTAGAATTAAATGATTGGATGAAAACAAATCCAAGAGAACAAAAGATGACTACTAATGTTGCTAAAAATATTATTAATAGTTTGATTGATAATACAAATTTTCATGAATTAAATAGAGGAATTGTTTTATCAGTTTCAAATGTATCTTATGATAATAAAATGGGGGTTGTAACAATTGAATTAGGTGATCCAGAAATACACGGAAATATTGATGGAGGACATACTTTAAGAGCAATTTTTGAACTTCAAGAAAAGAAAGTTATTGATGATGATCGATATGTTTTTTTGGAAATATTTACAGGTATTTCATCGCCTGTCGAATTAGCATCAGCAAGAAATACATCAGTGCAAGTTGATCTTAAATCAATCGAGGAATTACAAAAAAGTTTTGATGTTTTAAAAGATATTTTAAAAGATTTAAAATTTAGTGATAGAATAGCTTATAAAATGAATGAACATTATAATGATGATGTAAATCCAATTGATGTTAGAGATGTTTTATCTTTAATAATAATGTTTAGTCAAGAAATATATTGTTATAAAAATCCTGAAGGAACTTTAAATGATCAACAACCTATACAGTGTTATACTGGTAAAGAAGCTACTTTAAAGAGGTTTGTTAATTTAGGTAAAGAAAAAAGAGAAAAAATGCTTAATGATATGCGAGATATTATTCCAGATATATTTAAAATTTGGGAATATATTGAAGCTAATTTTGATAAGTTGGCTCTTAAAGTTGGTAAGAGATATACTAGTAGAAAATATGCTAAATATAATGATGAAGAATGGGTTTGTTCATCTTCATATTTTGAAAAGAAATTACATTTTGTAGTACCTAAAGGTTTAATTTATCCAATTGTGGGAGCTTATAGATCTTTAGTTATTATTGATCCTAAAACTCATAAATATAAATGGACTAAAAATATTGATGAAATGCTTGCTAATACTGCTAGTAAATTAGTTGGAATTGTTTTAGATGAAAAAACTGATAATCCTGAAGTTGTTGGAAAAAATGTTAATTTATGGAGTAATTTATTTAAAGAAATTTATATTGAAGGATATTTAATATAATAAAAAAGACTTCCTAATTTGGGAAGTTTTTTGTTATTCCATTACTTGGCCACCGTTATTGTGAATTACTTGACCAGTTAAATAACTTGAATCATCACTAGCTAAAAAGACAAAAGTTGGAGCAAGTTCATAAGGCATAGCCATTCTTGCCATGGCAGCATCAGCTCCCAGTGATGGTATTTTTTCTTTTACCCAACAAGCTGGTTGAAGAGGTGTCCAAAAATAACCTGGAGCAATAGCATTTACTCGAATATTTTTTAAAGCTAAATTACGAGCTAGAGCTCTAGTAAAACCTACAATAGCGCCTTTAGTAGTAACATAATCAATTAATTCAGGTTCACCATAAAAGGTTGTAACTGAACTTAAATTAATGATAGAATCACCACTTTTTAAATATGGTAAGACAGCTTTGGTTAAATAAAACATTCCATAAATATTTACTTTCATAGTTTTATCAAATTGTTCATCTGTAATACATTCTAAAGAAGGTTGTTGATATTGAACACCAGCATTATTAACAAGAATATTTATTTTACCAAATGTTTCAATAGTTTTAGTAACTATTTTATGACAAAAGCCTTTATCAGTAATATCTCCTTTAATTAATAGACATTCACCATTTAATTTTTCTATATATTTTTTAGTATATAAAGCATCTTCATCTTCATCTAAATAAGGAATTACTACTTTAGCTCCTTCTTTAACAAAGTGTATTGCGGCACTTCTACCAAGTCCACTGTCACCACCTGTTATTATTGCCACTTTATCTTTTAGTTTACCACTACCTTGATAATTTGGATTATCAAATATAGGTTTTGGTTCCATTAAATATTCTAAACCAGGTTGTTTATCTTGTTCTTGCATGGGTGCTATTATTTTGTATTTAGTACTTTTAATACCAATATCATCAAAATATTTATAATAATTATTGCCAAATTTATAATCGTAATTCATATTTACCTCCTAAAGTAATGTATGATTTTTGTCTAAAAAAGTTAAATTAAATATTTAATATTTGTTTTAGATAGTCTTTTTTATTAACTTAGTATTAGAGTTTTAGAATATAAATATAATAGGGATTTAGATAGTAATTTTAATATGTTTAAAAGGTCAATATTTATATGGATATTATTGACATTTTTTAAGTATTTTATTATAATATGAAATCGAAATAGAAATTTTAATTTTTAATAAATAATTTTTTAGAAAGGGAGTTAACTATGAAACAAAATTTTAAATTATTAATTGCTGTTTTTTTAACAATTATTTTAATGCCTTTAAAGGTCGATGCTTTAGAGCAAGCAGTTATAAGTGTTGATAAAACAGAACTTGAAGCAGGAGATTTTGTTAATGTTGTTGTTGATTTAGATTATAATAAAGATTTATATGCTTTTACAGCTAGTCTTAGTTTTGATGAAAATGTTTTTGAAGTATTAGATACCAAAAATTTTGAGGCTCAAGATGAATGGTCGGATATTGTTTATAATAAAGAAAATAATAAATTTGCTTTAATAAATAAATCAGGTGAAAATAAAGAACATTTAATGATGATAAAATTATTTGTTAAAGATAATCCAGTTGCAGGTGAAACAAGAATTACTTTAAATAATTTAGTAGGTTCTAATGGAAGTAGAGATATTTATTTTACCGATGTTAATAAAACTTTAAATATTAAAGGTGATAAAAATGTTAGACCTAGCTATGTTAAAAAAGAAGAAATTAAACAAAAAGATTATGCAACTAAAACTTTTAAACCATTTATAATTATTGGTTTTGTTTTGTTTGTTGTTTTTATTGGTATAATGATATTAATTAATACTCAATTTTTAAAAAATGTTTTATTTACTAAAAAAGATTATAAAAAACCTTTAACTATGGTATTTGGGGGTTTAGCAGCCTTTACTTTAATAATGATTATTATTTTGGCTGTTATGCATGGTAATAGGGGCGATGTAAATGATGATGGAAACTCAAATTATGAAGATGCTCGAGATATTAATGAATATTTAATTGATATAACTAAAGAAAGTGATGATAATAAAGATGAGGTTATAATTAATAAAGGTCCTACTTATAATACTACTAGTTATAGTAAAAGTACTAATAAACATATACCTAAGAAAAATTTAGATGTTAATGGTGATGGAAAGGTTACTATTACAGATTCAGCTTTACAAACTGAAGAAACTACTAATAAAACTCGTTATAAAGGAGAATTAAAAGCTTTAGATATTCATAAATATCCTAATAAAAATGGTAATGTTACTTTAAATTTTGAGGCTATTATAAATCCTAGTGATGTTAAAATAAGAGAAGTTTATGTTAATGGAGAAAAATTAGAAGTTAAAGAAAATACTAAAGGTTATTATGTAATAGTTAAAGCTCCTAATAAAGCAGGTATTTTTGAATATACAATTGATAAGATTATATTAGATAATGGTCGAGAATTAAAGGTTAATGATATAACTTTTAAAGTTGATGTTTTAAAAGATGTACCTAAATTAGAAGATTTTAAATATGATGAGGCAACCCAAAATATAAGTTTTAAATTTAAAGATGATGATAAGGCTCTTAAAAATGTTCGAATTAAAATTGTTGATGAAGAAACTTTAAGTACTGTTCTTGATGAAGAATTAGATACTAATTTAAAAGATTATTCTTTTAAACTTGATTTAAATTTAGGTGAAGTTTATTTAGTAGATATTATTGGAGATTATGATTTAGATACTAATCAATTAGATAATAATAAAAATGATGTTTTAAATTATGAATTTTATAATCATTTTATTATAAATGGCACTACTACGATTAAAGCAATAACGGATTTAGATAATTTATATCCTATTAAAGGAAAAGGCTTTGATTTTGTTTTTGACGCTATTATTAAACCCGCAGTAGAACAAAAAGTGGTTAAAGTTATTATTGATGGAGAAGAAAAAGAGGTTTTATTTAAAGATGGTCATTATGTTTTACCAATTGAGGGTTCTTTAGATGCTGGGGTTAAAAATCATGAAATTAGCGCGATTATTTTAGATGATGATAAAATGTTACTTTGTGATTTTATTATTGAATATGATGTACTTAAAACAGAACCTACAATTTCAGATTTTATGTATCATAATGAAGAAAATAAAATTACTTTTAAGTTAAATGATTTAGATAAAGTATTTAAAGATGCAAAAGTTGTTATTACTAAAAAAGATAGTGATGAAGTAGTATTTACAGAAAAATTAGATACTTCAAAAACTGATTTTCTATATAATGTTAATCTTCAAACTGGTGCTAAATATGTTGTTAAAATAATAGGCTCTTATGATTTAGATAGTGAAGAAAATGGTAAAAATGAATTTGAAGGAGCTTTGTTTACCTATGAATTAACTATTTATGGAATAGAATTAAGTCATGCTTTAGATGAGGTTTATTATGCTGATAAAGAAGAAGAAATTAGTTTAAAATTTAAAGCTTTAGTAACTCCAGAAGATCTTGGAAGTGTAGTAACGAAAGTAATTATTGATAAAGAAGAATATGATGTATCTACTGATTCAGAAGGAAATTATTTTATTAATATAAAAGCTTCAAAAGATTGTGGTATGCATGAATACACTATAGATAAAGTTATTGTGGGCGATAATGAATTTAGTGATGAATTAATATTTAAAGTGGATGTTTTAAAAGATAAACCAACATTAGAAAATATATTTATTGATGAAAGTGTAAATCCACCTGTGTTAAGTTTTGATTTAATAGATAATGATTTAGCTTTAGATGATAATCCAGGGGAAGTTATTATTAAAAGTAATAGTGGTGAATTATATAAAAAAGATATTACAAAAGGTGAAAATAAAATTAATTTAAATGATTTAGAAGAAAGTAATGTATATTATTTAGATATTAAAGTTAATTATGATTTAGATAGTGAAAAAAATAATAAACATGAAGATTCAATATTATTAGAAAAAGATCATGAGATTAAACTTTATAAAGCTAATCTTAAACTTGCGGATTCAAATAATCTTTATCCTAAAAAAGATGAAATAGTTCCAGTTAATATTAAAGCAGAGATTACACCTAATGATGCAAAAATTAAAGAATTTATAATGAAAGATGGTACACCTGTAGTAGCAACTTATAATGAACAAAATGATAATTATACAATTAATATTCATACTCCTAAAGAAAGTGGAAATATTGATTATATGATTACTAAATTAATTTTAGATAATAATAATCAAATAGAGGCTTCTTTAAGTTTTAGTTTTGATGTTTTAAAAACGGTACCATATATTAATAATTTTAATTTTGATGAAGAAAATGGCTCAGTAAGTTTTGATCTTGTTGATATTGATAATGCTTTAGAAAATGGAACATATAGTATTTTTAGAGATAATGATAAAGCAATTATTGATGCTAAATTAAATGATAGTAATATAGTTACACATGAATTTTTAGAAGATCAAATTTATAGTGTTAAAGTAGTAGGAAGTTATAATTTAGATAGTAATTTAAATGATGATAAATATGTTTATAATAATAAAGAAATATTTGAACATAATTTCTTAATTGGAGGAGATTATAATTTCTCATTAACTGATGTTTCAATTACGGATGATTTACAACAAAATGAAATACCAACAGTGACTTTTATAAGTACTAATACAAGAGGAGAAGTAATTAAAAAAGCTAATTTAACAGTTAATGGTATTACTAAAGATTATGATGTTATTAAAGTTAGTGATAATAATTATGAAATTAAATTAGATGGTGCATCAATGAGTTTAGGAAAACATAATGTTACTTTAAATAATGTAGAATTATCAAATGGTAAAAAATTTGAAAATTTAAAAGATTATACAGTTAATACTTTAGAATATAATGTATTAAAAGAAATACCTACAGTTAGTGATATTATATTAACTAATAATAAAGAAGATAAAACAATTACTGTAAATTATAAAATAAATGATAAAGATAATGCTTTTTCAAAAGTAAAAGTTGTATTAGTAGATTCAACAAATAAAATTATTTTAGAAAGAGAATTAACTAAAGATGAACTTTATTTATCTACACCAATAACTTTATCTTATAAAGATAATAATGATAATCATTATGATGGAAGATATAAAGTTAAGTTTTTAGCAGATTATGAACTTGGTGGTAAATATGTATATTCTGATAAAAATGTGGGTGAAGGAGAAATATTAACCCAAGAAGATGATATATATATTAAAAATATTGAAATAGAAAAAAATAATTTTTATCCAGTTAAAGGTCAAAAACAATATTATTTATATTTTGATGTTTTTGTAGGAGATAGTATTAATGATTATGCTAAAGCTCAACATGGAGGTAGAGCTTATCAAAAAGTTTCGGTTGTAACGATTAATGGAGTAGATTATAATGCTGATCAAAATTCCGGATATAAATCAAGAATAACTTTAAATGTACCTAATGAAGCAGGAATTCTTAATTTAACTGTTGATCGAGTTCAACTTCAATATGAAGATTATAATGTTACTTTTAGAAATTATTATTCAGTTCCTTTAAAATCAATTAAAATTGATGTTTTAAAAGATGTACCAAAAATAGAAAATTTAGAAATAACAAATGAAGATTATGCTAAAGATGAAGTTACATTTGATTTTGATGTAATTTTAGATAAAACAGCGCAAGATAATGATCAATCATTTATAAATGGTACGATTAATTTAGGAGATAATAGTTTAGATATTACAAGAGGTCATAATACTAAAACATTTAAAGGAATAACTCTCGATCAAAATCTTGATTTAATATTTAAAGCAACTTATGATTTAGATACTAATTTATTAGATGGAGATAATTTAAATTTATATAATGATAAAGAAATTTATAAAGTAAAATATGGTTTATTTAATAAAGATACTTATGATAGTATTAAAATTATAGATGGAGAAGTTATTAGTAAAAATGGAAATAATTATTTTGAGAAAAATGAAAAAATTAAATTAAACTTTAAAATTGCAGGGTTAAGTGATGAGTTAGCAGTAGAACCTCAAAAAGTAATTATTAAGGATAAAGAATACACTTTAACTAAAGTAAAAGATAGTTATGAAATTGTTTTAGATGGTTATAATACATTTGGAGTAAAAGATATTGAAATTACAGATATAGTTTTAAATAATGGACGTAAAGTAACTTTAAATGAAGCTTATACTTTTAAACCAGAAGTATTAAAAGATGTTGTTAAAATAACTGATTATAACTATGAAATAACAAATGATAAGATTAAATTAACTTTTGATACTAAAGATTATGATGGTTCACTTGTAGGAGAAGCAATAGTTAAAGTTGTTGATGATAAAGGAATAGTTATATTAGAAGAACCTTTTAAAAAAGAAATAGAATTTGATAAAGATAAAGATGTTTTAACATATTTAGTAACAATTACTGGTGATTATGATCGAGATACTAATATTGATAGATATAGTGAAAATTATAATAAAGATGTTTTACTTTTAGATGAAGCTATTTCTTTAGAAAAAAATAATATTGAACTTAAAAATATTACAGATATTAATTTATATAAAAAAGAAAATGATGATGTAATAAATATGGATGAAGTTGATATTAATGATTTAGAACAAAATAAAGATCAATATTTTGTTCAAGTTAATATGGAAAATTTACCATCAATTTATGTTCAAATTAAAGAAATTAAAAAAGATAATAATGAATTAATATTAGTTTTAGATTATGATTATGTTACGAAAGAAAATTCTAAAGGATTAATAGAAGTATATTTTGGTTCAATTAAAGATAATAAAGCTATTAATGAAACACATTTAGATGTAGCTTTTAAAGCTTTACTTGAAAGACTTAAAAAGGGAGAATCTGTTAAATTAACTCAAAATTATGATGCAAGTAATGTTAAAGTAGATGGTGATTATTATGTTGAAGTTTATGCTAATGCTACTTTTGATGGTAATGGTTTTAAAATTAAAAATTTAGAAAAACCTTTATTTGGAACATTGGCAAATGAAGCTAAAGTTCAAAATCTTACTTTAGAAAATGTTATTTTAAATAAAAATGGTCGAGGAGCTTTAGCTAGTGAAGCTAAAGAAAAAGCTATTGCCGAAAATATAATAATAGATGGTGTAACTAAAACTGTATCATCTGATGGTCGTAATGGTGGATTATTTGGAAATACAACAGGAAATGTTTCAATTAATAACTGTGGTGTTAAAAATGTTAATTTAAATATTAATGGTGGTAATTATCAACAAAATGGTGGTTTAGTTGGTCGAAGTGAAAATACCAAAATTACCAATAGTTATGCGATTGGTAAAGTAGCAGGTGGTTCTAACTTTAATGCTGGTTTAGTAGCTAATGCTACAGGATGTACAATTGAAAATAGTTATGCAAAAGTTACAGTTTCTGGACCAATATCATGTAATTTTACTTGCTCTTATAATGGAAATTCTATTTTAAAAAATAATGTAAGTTTAGGTACTAATGCCGGTAGTTTTTCAAATGGTATAAATGCTTCTTCTGTTAATAATTATCAACTTGTTAATGAAAAAAGTGAAAGTAATATTGCTAGTGTTAAAAATATTTTAAAAGAAGATGTAAATACTAAATTATTTAATGATGCTTTATTTAGTAATGATATATGGCGATTAGATAATATAACATATGATAATACACCAATATTTAAATATGAACCAATTACAGATTTAAATTATAAAGATAATCAAGATTTTAATGAAGAAAATATAAATTTATATAATAATTTAATGAAATTAATGCCTTTTTATGATAGTGATAAAATAATTGAAAGTGCTAAAAATATTACTGATTCTAATTTAATTAATAAAACTATTAATCATATTGTACCGTTAGATAAAAATGGTAATATAGTTACTTATGTAACGAAAGATGATGTTAAAAAGATTAAAAAAATTAAAATAGTTTATAAAACTAAAGAAAAAGTAACTTATGATGTTGTTTATAGTAATACTTATGATATGGTAGCAAGTTATCATATTTCAAAACTTAAAATAGATTATAATTATAATCATTATGTAATTGATTCTAATTCTTTAGTAGTTAATAATTTAACTAATTATCTTAAAAAATTAAATTATAATGATAATTTAGATATATTAACGACAACTGAAGATAGTAGAATACTTAGAGATTATTATAATGATAATACTAGTAAAGAATTAAAAGAATTTGTTTTAAAATTTTTAGCTAATAGTAATTATACGAATACTTCTAATAAAGAATTAATTAATGATTTATTAGAAAAAGAAGTTAAAGAAGATAAAAAAATTGAAAAAGTATTATATGTATATAATTATTTAAAACGTTTCTATGATTTAGAAATTGATGGAATGAAATTGTATGACTTTATATTATTTAATATGCAAGGCTTTAATAAGAATTTAACTCCTTTAGAAATAGCTAATTTATTTTTGAAAGATGGAAATAATTTTAAGACTAATCAAACTAATAATACTTATGTAAATATTTTTAGTTCTTATACTAATTTAAGTGATATATCAACGTTTTTAGAATATATGGTTACAGAATTTGGTGATGGTGATTTAGATAAATGGACTGCTTCACAATTTAAAGGTTTACTTGCAGAAGTTTCAGTTGATGAAGATCCAAATGTTTTATATACACTTTGGGATCACTTTAGTAATAAAGATAAAAAATATGGAATTCAATATAATTTTATATTACCAATTTTGACACTTCCAGAAAATGCGGCTTATATAATATCAACTCCTACTCAATATATAATTGGGGCTCAAAGAGGTTATGTTGTTGATCCTAATGATCCGGATGAACAAGCTTATTTACAAAGAAAAGTTGATAGTTATACTAAGAGAATGAAAGATTATTATAATACAGCTTATAGTATTTTAGAAGATCCTAGTGTATTTAATGATATTCATACTTATCAAATAGATAAAAGAATGACAAAAGATGAAAATGGAGGTACTCTTACTAATACACCTTATGCAACTGAAGAACCTTTCCATAAAAACTTTAATGAAGTAATTGGTTCTTGGGCATATGCTGATGGTAATGCGGCAACCGCTAATGGTCTTGGTATTATCTGGAGAGCAGAAGGGCTTATGGATGGTAATTTAGTGCCAGGTGATGGAGATCTTTATGAATATACTTTTCAAACTTGGGCTCATGAAACTGCTCATAATATGGATGCTAGATTATTCTTAAAAGATAATGGTAGAAGATTTGATGCTGGAGGAGAAGATTATGCCGATGGTAATTTAACTCAAGCTTTTGGTAAAAATGATATTGTAATGAATTTATCTATTCGTTTTGGAGAAAATGAT
Organism: uncultured Bacilli bacterium; assembly: GCA_947624855.1. GTDB lineage: Bacteria > Bacillota_I > Bacilli_A > RF39 > UBA660 > Caccenecus. The sequence continues at coordinate 23,959 of CANQMC010000003.1, forward strand.
AAAGTAGGAGCAAATCGTTTACCTAGTAGAATTAATTCTAAAGAGGATATTTATGATTATTATAATAAGTTATTTAAAACTATTTATGTTATGGATTATATTGAAGCTAAAGCATTCTTACTATTAACTCCAGAAGAACAATCTAAAGTAGGTATTAAAGTATCTTATCCAAATGAAAGTAAATATATTGGTGATGATTATTCTAAATATCGGGCTTATCAAGTATCAGCTTTTGAAGAAAAAGATGCTCAAACATTTGAAAATATGCATTTAACTTCAATAGATGATTTGATTGATAATAAAATAATGCTTTATCCTGGTGTTTATAAATATTCATCAAGAGGTTCTAATTCTTATGGTGGTGAAGGTTTAGCTCATGTTCATTGGTATCAACCAAATAATCCTTATGGTAGACCTGATTCTTATGCTTTAAAATGGATTGCTTATGAAATGTTAGGTTATGCAGGATATCAAAATGGTTATATAGAATATTATAGTAATATTCATTCTAAAAAAGAAAAAATTTATGAAAATGTTGATGCTCAAGATAAAAAAATAGTTACAGTTGATTATAAAACTGATAATATGGCTCTTAAAAAAATTACTAATTATAATAATATGGATCAATATAAAAAAGCAAGATTTAAAGAAGTTGAAGATAATTTACAATATTTAAATAAAGCAATTAATGTTGATAAATATGTTAAAGAATTTTATGATGCTTTAGTAAAAGATGCCGAATATAGAGGAAGAAGAGCAGAAGAAATATTTAAAGCTTGGGGTAAAGATGAAAGAGGCTGTTTAGATACTTATTGGTGTAGAGATGGAATTGCTAATGATGCTCGAAGTTATAAATATAGTAATGAAGTAAGACAAGAAATATTTTATACTCTTAAGGATTTAACTAATGATTTTATTGATGATATTTATGAAGAAGATGTACAACAAGATATTGGAGATTTTGATATAAAGGCTAAAGTTGATGAAATTAAAACTGATGAAGAAGAACGTGAAAAATTTAAAATTAAAGCTAAAATGAAAGATGATGATAGCTCAGTAGATGTGATTTTAGAAGATACAAATGATGATAATGATGATTTAGAATCACAAGATGAAACTTTAGATGATAATATTATTTATGATATTCAAGATAATGAAGTTAACGAAGATGTTAGTAATGTAGATAATCATGAAGATATGATTCCAGAAATCCTTACAGAGGATGATCTTGAAATTTTATGGTAAATAAAAAAAGATTGTTACAAGTGTAGCAGTCTTTTAATTTTGTATAAATATTTGTTGATCTTTAATTAATTCATAATTTATTAATTTAGAATTATTTAAATCTTCTTTATTCATTTCTATAGCGGTTATTTGATTATTTTCATAAGTTGTATAATAATATATACCTTTATCCATATTACAACAAGAACTATAAATAGTTATTTCATATTGGTTTTCGCCCATATGAACACATCCTCTTTGTTGTTCTACAGAACTTAAGATATGGAAGAATTGGCTAATACTTGCGGATTCAGAATCATTTGATAAAGAATTCATTTTAGTAAATGTTGCTTTAACAAATCTCGATGCAGAAGATAAATCACCTGGTAAACCTAAAGCTCCCATGCCACGACTATAAATATCGAAATTTAGTTTTTTTGAAAAATTATTTATAGGTTTTTCAATAGATAAATTTTGATAATTATTTAAATTAAACATTTGAAGATCAAAAGTAGGATTATTAGTTAATACTCCAACTGGATTATCATATATTTTTAAACCTTCTTTGACACTTTCAACGGTAATTGATTTTTCTTTATCGGCAATTATCCAATGAAGTGGTGAAGCAGGTAATTGTTCACTAAAATTAATGTTTATTATATTTATTTTTGTTAATAAAGCTTTTACTTCGTCAATCGTGGCACATTGAGATAAAATCCAAGGGATAAATTCAAATGAAGCAATATTATCTTTATCTTTTTGTTCTTCTTTATAATCAGCATTAGTTGGGAAATTTAGACCAGCCATGCCTAAACCTTTTTCATTTATTGCATCATAATAAAGAGGATAATCATTTGTTACATAAGCCATTCCTATTATAGCATAATGATTATTAATATCTTTAACTTTTCGAAATTTAAATGGATAATTTCTAGGAGTTATAGTAATAGTTTCATTGTATGAATATTCTAAATCAAAATTTCGACCAAAATAATGATCTTTAGTATTATAAGTTATTGCAGTACACATAATATTTTTTCCTTTCTTAAAACAACTTTAGGATTGTTTTAATAATTATATCATATTTTAAAAGGTAAATTAATGATATTTGTTTAAATAATTAAAAAAATATGGTAAACTAAAAAAAAGGAGTAAATATGAGAGATTTAACTAAAAGCTTTTTAAATAAAACTATTGATTATCAAAAGTTATTAAAATATGGATTTTTAAAGATAAATAATTATTATGTTTATGAAAATAATATTTATGATAATCATTTTAAAGTTGTGGTAGAAATATCTAAAGATATTAAAAGATCAAAAGTTGTAGATTTAGTTACAAATCAAGAATATATACTTGTTGATATAAAAGACGCTGATGGTTCTTTTGTTTATAAAGTTAGAGAAGAATATCAAAATATTTTAAATGATATTATAAAAAATTGTAGTGTACCTAATGTTTTTAAAAGTGTTCAAGCTAAAAAAGTAATTAAATATGTTAATGAAAAATATAATGATGATTTAGAATATTTATGGGAAAAGTTTCCTAATAATGCGATTTTTAGAAATAAAAATAATAATAAATGGTATGCTTTATTATTAGTATTACCTGAAAGTAAATTAAAACTTAAATCGGAGAAAATAATTGATGTTTTAAATTTAAGATATACTAAAAATGAAAATATAATTAATAATCAAAATATATTTGAAGGTTATCATATGAATAAAAAAAATTGGATTACGATTAAACTTGATGGAAGTGTTAACTTAAATAAAATTTATAAATTAATAGATAATAGTTATAATATATCGTTAAAAAAATAATATTTTTAATAATTTTTAATAATTTATGAATAAAATCTTAATAATGTTTTTGTATAATATTGGTATATTAATGGTGGAGGTGCACTCATGAAAGTCAGTGTTATAGTACCAATTTATAATTCAGTAAAATATTTGCCAGATTGTTTGGATTCTTTAGTTAATCAAACTTTAGATGAAATAGAAATTATTGCAATATTAGATGCTTCTTTTGATGGAAGTTTAGAAATTTTAAAAGATTATGAAAAAAGATATCCAGATAAAATTAAGGTTTATGTAAATTCACATAATCTAGGACCGGGTGCTACAAGAAATATTGGTATTTCTATTGCTAGTGGAGAATATATTGGTTTTTTAGATAGTGATGATTATGTAAATTTTGGAATGTATAAAAAAATGTATGATATGGCTGTTAAAAATAATTATCCTGAAATAGTAACAACTGGTATTGTTTTTGTAAAAGATAATAAATATTTAAAAGATAATTTTAAAGAGTCTTTTAATACAAAAGGAAGAATTATTAATGTTTTAAATAATCCTTTAGATATATTAGATAAATCACCATCTGTTTGTAATAAAATATTTAGAAGAGATATTGTTAAAAATTATCCATTTGTAGAAAATAGAATGTGGGAAGATGTTGCTTTTTCTTATGCTAAAATGTTTAGAGCAAATAGAATATTAAGTTTTAATGATGCTGATTATTTTTATCGAAGAAATAGTGAAGGTGTATCGGCAAAAAGCTCTAAACCTAATTCTAATATTTTGGATATATTTGTAATTGCCGATACTTTAGAAAAAGAACTTAGAAAAACTAATAGATTTGAATTATTTAAAGATTATATAAGATTTATTCAAATATCTTATTCTTTATATCGAATTTTAGAAATTTTAGCTTGGGATATTGATGAAGAATTAAAAGAAAATTTATGTAAAATTATGAATAATTTAATAATTGATAAATATGGGGATTGGAAAGATTATCCTAAAGAATTATTGTCTAGTAAAATTGGTATAATAGAATTAGATAAATTAAATGAAATTAGGAATTTAAATAAACTTAAAATATAACTGAATTTGAATTTTAGATAGGGGTGTGATATAATTTAGGTGAGGTGTTTTTATGTCTAAGGTTTTA
>CANQMC010000004.1 GCA_947624855.1 uncultured Bacilli bacterium
ATTTCCTGTTGTTCCGAATTTTACCCAATTATTATCTACTGTTCCTCTATATACATAACTTGTTCCTTGATCATCTGCTACTGTATATATTCCTTTATCTTGCATTGTACAATTTTTTCCCTCTGTATTATGAGTTTTTACATTAGTTTTATTATCACACGCTGGGCCATTTATTGTTGTTGGCATTGCTTTTGGACTTGAGGCTTGTGCTATTTGCAATCCTGTTTTCCCTGTTACTATATCTAAATATATATAACATCTTGTTCCTTCTTTTGTTATTCCTATTGTTACTGTTCCGTCTTTATATTCCATTGGTATACTTGTATCTTTTTCTTCTGTATTTCCTTTTGTACAATATGATTTTGTTGTATTTAATTTATATCCTTCTGTTGGTATTTCTTTTGTTGTTGTATAATCATCAGTATTTCCTTTTTCTTTTTGTAAATTAACTGCCATCATATCTGTATTTATTTCTTTTATTTTGGTTATCCCTTTTTCTATATTTATTTCTTCTTTAGTTATATTTGTTATTATTGGTATACTTCCTATGGCTACTATTATTATTAATACATAAAATGATTTTTTAAAATTAAATAAACTTTTTTTCATATTCTTTTCCTCTCTTTTATATAAAAAGATTGTTTGTTTCTTTCACAAAATATCTTCTCTACTTTAGTTTTAGTATAGCATACCCCCCCCCCATGTCAATATTTAAATTCTATTTTTCAAATTATAAATTTGTAAATTAATTTAATTTAGTAATTGCAAAATAAATTGTTCAAAAAATTTGCAAACTAATTTAAACAAATAAATTGAAAAAGAGAACCAAGTAAAATTGATTCTCTTTTAAATATCCATTTCATTTTTGGCATTCATAACGATATCCGAATTAATAGTTTTAGCAGAATATTTAAATATTTCCCCTTATACTTATAGCCATTATGAAACCCAAGATACAATAATACCTTTAAAACATTTAATTAAATTTTGTGATTTTTTCAATACATCAATTGATTATATTTTTAAATTTACAAATAATTTTACATATAAAAATATAAATAAAAAAATTAATTTAAAAGAAAGTGGTAAAAGATTAAAAGAATTTAGAAAAGAATTAAATTTATCTCAATTAGAATTAGCAAACAATTTAAATGTTGCTAGAACATTAATAACAGAATATGAATTAGGTAATTTTTTAATATCTATAAATGTATTATATACTTTATGTAATAAATACAAAATATCAGCTGATTATTTATTAGGACGTATTGATGATAAAATTATTTTTAATAAAGAAAAATAGATAAAAAAACATCCTATTGGATGCTACTTTTTAGTTACAATTAATTTCATTGCAGTTTTATCTTCCCCATTAATTACTACATCATTAAATGCTGGGATAACAATTAAATTATCACCACTAGGTGCTACAAATCCTCTAGCAATTGCAATTCCTTTTATAGCTTGATTTAAAGAACCAGCTCCAATTGTTTGAATTTCCACATTGCCTTTTTCTCTAAAAATATTCGCAATAGCCCCTGCTACTTTACTAGGATTTGATTTACTAGATACTTTAAGTATTTCCATATATTTAACCTCAACTTTCTAATTAAATATATGTTTATTTTTTATTTTTATAACTTAATCTTTATTTTCCCATCTTGCATATATACCACAAGGAAGAATTAAATTTGAATTTTGCATTGGTAAACCTAATTCATCACTACTAATAATACCTTTAAATTTTTTATTAACATGAAGATATAATAAATTTTCTAAAACAATTTTTGATAAACCAGTAGTATAAGAATTAATTAAAAATAATATAGGTTTATCACTTAAAAGTTCACTTGTATCTTTAATTAAATTATCTAAATCTGCTTCAATATTCCAAACTTCACTTTTACTACCTCTACCAAAAGAAGGAGGATCCATAATAATTATATCATATTTATTTCCTCTTCTAATTTCTCTTTTAACAAATTTTCTAACATCATCAACCAAAAATCTTATATTTTTATCTTCCAAATTATTAACTTTAACATTTTCTTTAGCCCAATCAATCATTCCTTTTGAAGAATCAACATGAACAACACTAGCCCCTTCTTTTAAAGCCGCAATAGAAGAAGCACCAGTATATGCAAAAAGATTTAAAACTTTAACTTCTCTATTAGCTAATTTTATTTTATTTCTAATTAAATTCCAATTATAAGCTTGTTCTGGAAATAAACCAGTATGTTTAAAACCCATTAATTTTAAATTAAATTTTAAATCATGATAATTAATTAAAAAACTATCTGGCATTTTTTTCTTTATATTCCAAGCTCCTCCTCCTTTAGAACTTCTTTCATATACAGCATTTACATCATCCCATAAATCTGTACTTTTATCTTGCCAAATAATTTGTGGATCAGGTCTTACTAATCTAATACTACCCCAATCTTCTAATTTTTGACCCATAGCCATATCAATTATTTGATATTCTAAAAAATCATTTATGACTTTCATTTTTACTCCTCATTAAATAATCAGTAATGGGATCAATTGCATCTAAAATACTATTAATTAAGAAGAAATATCCAATAACAATTATTTGTACTTTAGCTTCATACATTAAATTAATACCCATAAGTAATCCACTTATTAAAAAGACAAATAATATAAATAATCTTATAATCCACATTTTATTATGTCTATCATTATAAAAATCAGCTTTTTTAAGTTTAATAACACACATTAAAGCCATCCACCCAAGTAATATTAAAACAACATTTTTAGTATTAAAAGTTAAAACATTTATCATTATTAAAGCAATAATTGACACTAAAGCTGTAAATAAACTTTCATAATCATGTTCTTTAAATATTAAAATAAATTGGGTAAACTTAAATAAAATATAAAAACAAAATATAATAATTAATATTGTTTTTAAATCACTAACCTTTAAAACTGGTACTACTAAAATACAACTAGCAAGCACAAATAAAGCTAAACTTATAATTAAATCAATTACTTCTTTTTTCTTCATAAAATCACCTTCTCTTTTAATTATATCAAAAAAAAGAAAAAAAGCTATAATTTCTTTATAACATTTTTCTTATTTAAATATTTAATTAATAAACTACTACCCACTAATAAAGAAATACCTATAAATATTGGATAACTAACTCCTGTATTCGGTGATTCTACATCATTTAATTTATCTAAATTATTTTTAGAATTATTAGTATTATTAGTATTTTGATTAGAATTATTTATTACCTTATTTAAAGTAGTAAATTCTTTAATTTGACTTTCAAAAGATATTCCAGTTTCAGCATCTTCATATATAACATATACATAATATTTAGTATTAGGTTTTAAATCTTTAGCAGTATATTCAAAACTTTTAGTATCTCTACTTGTTAACCGAATTTCTAAACTTTCTATATCTTCAATATTAGTCTTTTGATCATATACATAAACTCTAACAACTTTATTTTTAGGTATATATTCATTTTTAAAATCAAATTTTATTTTAGCAGTAGAACTAGTAATATCACTTAAAGTTATTTCAAAACCTTGCATCATTTCTTCAATTGAAGAATTAAATTTATTTAAATCTACTTCAAAACTTTTAATAAATTCACTATCTAATATTTCACTATTTTCTTTATTAACTCTAATTCCAAGTTGAGAAGCATAAGCATCATCATTTGTAATAGCAATATAAGCAAAAACTAAACTAATCATTCCAAATTCATCATGTTTAATATCATTAGCTCCACCATTTTTTAATAAAGAACCAATTAATTCAACTATATAAAAAATATCTATATTTTCTTGAATTGTAAAATCATTATGATTATTTTCTAATTCTTCTAAACCAAATTCATATTTAATTTTCCCATCTTCATATTTAATATCAGTATTAAAAGTTGTATCTTGCTTTACTTCTTCCTCTACATAATCTTCACCTAAAAAATCTTTTTTCTCTTGATCTGTAAATTTAACACTAATATTTATATTATCATCTGTAACAGTAATTTCAGCATTTTTTAAAGATTTTAAATTCTCATTTTCTTCATCATATAAAATAAAATCTTTGTTTTGAAAATCATTTTTAATCATTTCAAAAGTAACTTCCTTAGCCTTAACTATAGGCATACATCCAAATAAAAATATTAAAACCATTAAAATTGTAAATACTTTCTTCATATTACTTCCCTACTTTACAAAAATATATTAACAAATTAGACTTTATTTTACAATCAAAAAACAAAATATTTACATTTATTTACTTAACTTTACACATAAATCATATATTTTTTTAGTAGCGTTTTTAGGTTCTTCTTTTTCTAAATTAGCTTTCCAATGAGAAATTAAATGTTCATTTTTAACTGTTTTTCCCACATTTCGACATAAACCTAATACAGTTTTAGAAACCACTCCATATTTCTTTTTAGCAATAAATCTAGCATTATATTTTTCAGGTCCTCCATTACCTGGTATTAAAATCATTGGTACTTTCATATACATACATTCAGTAATTGTAGCACCACCTGGTTTTGTAATAACTACATCACTAATATTTAAATAATCATATACTTTAACAAATCCCACTACTTTAACATTTTTAATATTATTTTCATTTACATAATTTTTACATTTAGTTTCTAATTTTTTATTTTTACCACTTACAAATATAATATTTATTGGATATTTCTTTTTTATTAAAGCTTTTAAATAATCAAAATTCTTAATCATTCCATGAGATCCACCCCCATAAAACAAATAAGTTTTTAAATTTTTATCTAAATTACATTTTTTATACATTTCTTCTTTTGGCATTAAATTATCAATATCTTTTACATCAAAAGGAATACCTACAGGATATATTTTATTTTCATCAATCCCTTTTTTAACCATAGCATTTTTAACAATATCATTAGCCACGATAAAAGCTTCTTGAGTTTTGTGATATTTTTGCCAATAACTATGAGTAGCATAATCTGTTATAACTGTAATAATTTTAGAATTAGTAAGTCCTAATTTATTATAATAACTTATAATATTTCCTCCAAAAAAATGAGTAGAGATAGTTATATCAGGATTAAAATTTACTATTTCTTCTTTTATTTTAGCATTATCAAAACATTTTTTAACCAAAGATATTTGATTAAAAGACGCTATTTTATTATTAGCAATATCATAAATAAAACTAAATAAATGATTACTACGATGATTAATAATAAAATCAAAACCTTTAATACTAGCTTTACCTATAAAATTAGCATATTTAGCTACATCTAAAACTTTAACATTAAAAGTATCTTTTTTTAAAAAATAATCTGCAATATTATTAGCAACTGATTTATGACCTGATCCATATGGTGCATATATAATTAATACATTCTTTTTCATATCTCATACCTTCATTACTTATTTTATCATTAATCATCAAAAAAAAATAGATAAAAATCTATTTTTCGAATTGAGAATTATAAATTTTAGCATAAAAACCATCTTTTTTTAATAATTCATCATGTTTTCCAACTTCTACAATATCACCTTGATCCATAACCAAAATTAAATCAGCATTTTTAATCGTAGATAATCTATGAGCAATTATAAATGAAGTTCTTCCTTCCATAACTTTATCCATAGCCTTTTGAATTAATTCTTCTGTTCTAGTATCTACATTACTTGTAGCTTCATCTAATATTAATATTTTAGGATCTGCAAGTATTGCTCTAGCAATAGTAAGTAATTGTTTTTGACCTCCACTTATATTATTAGTTTCTTCATTAATTATCATATTATAAGAATCCGGTAAAGTTCTAATAAAATAATCCGCACTAGCAGTTTTAGCAGCATCTATAACTTCTTTATCCGAAGCATTTAAATTACCATATCTTAAATTATCAAGAATAGTAGCATTAAATAACCAAGTATCTTGTAAAACCATTCCAAATACATTTTCAAGTTCACTTCTTTTATATTCCACTATATTTTTACCATCAAGTAATATTTCTCCGGAATTAAGTTCATAAAAACGCATTAATAATTTAACAATTGTAGTTTTACCTGCCCCTGTTGGTCCCACAATAGCAATCTTTTCTCCTTTTTTAACTTTAGCATTAAAATCTTTAATAATAATTTTATCTTTATTATAACCAAATTTAACATGTTTAAATTCAATATTTCCTTCCACATTATCAACATTCAATATTCCTTCATCTTGATATTCTTCTAAACTTAAGAAATTAAATATTCTTTCTGAAGCTGCAAGCATTGCTTGAATTTGATTTGATATTTGAGCTAATTGAGCAATAGGATTTGTAAAATTCTTTGAATATTGAATAAAACTTTGAATATTACCAACTGTAATTTTACCTTTTATCGCAAATATTGCTCCTAAAATAGCAATTATAGCATAATTTAAATTACCAACAAAATTCATAATCGGATGCATTAAACCTGATAAAAATTGAGATTTAAAACCAGCTTCATATAATTTTAAATTATCTTCATCAAACTTAGATATTGTTTTTTCTTCGGCATTAAAAGCTTTAATAACTAAACTACCACTTATCATTTCTTCAACTTCACTATCAACTTCAGCTAAATAATTTTGTTGATTAACAAAATATTTTTGACTTTTTCTAACAATTAACATTACAATAATTGATGCTACTGGCAATACCAAAGCTGTAACTATAGCTAAAGTTACATTTATTGAGCACATCATAATAAATATACCAATTACTGTTACAATTGAAGTAATTAATTGGGTTGCAGATTGATTTAAATTAATTTGTAAAGTATCAATATCATTAGTTATAATTGATAAAATATCCCCTGTATTTTGTTTATCAAAATAACCCATTGGTAATTTATTTAATTTTTTAGAAACTTCTTTCCTTAATTTATAACTCGTTCTTTGAGAAACACTAGTCATAATTAAATTTTGAACATAATTAAATATTGCACTTATAACATACAAAATTCCTAAAGAAATAAGTATACTTTTTATTGTTCCAAAATTAATTCCTCCAACTCCATTAATTTTAGCTATTAAACCAGTATATATTTCAGTTGTAGCATTACCTAAAATTTTAGGCGAAATAATCGCAAATATTGTACTTCCAATCGCAAACATAAAAGCAAAAATTATTAAAAATTTAAATTCTGAAACTCGACGAATTAATTTCAACAATGTCCCTTTAAAATCTTTAGGTCTATCTGCACTTCTTCTTGGCATTATAATTCCTCCTCTCTAATTTGAGAAAGAGCTATCTCTTTATAAATTTTACAATTCTTTAACAATTCTTTATGAGTACCAAATCCCACGATTTCTCCTTCATTTAAAACAATAATATTATCTGCATTCATAATTGTATTTATTCTTTGAGCCACGATTAAGATAGTTGCATTTTTAGCTTCTTTTCTTAAAGCTTTTCTTAAAGCAGCATCAGTTTTAAAATCTAAAGCTGAAAAACTATCATCAAATATATAAATATCTGGTTTTTTAGCAATTGCTCTTGCGATAGATAATCTTTGCTTTTGACCTCCACTTACATTAGCTCCACCTTGACTTATATCACTTAAAAACCCTTTTTCTTTATCCTTTATAAAATCTAATGATTGACTAATTTTAGCAACATTTTCCATTTCTTTTTGAGATAATTCATCTGTTCCTAATTCTAAATTAGATTTAATTGTTCCTGAAAATAACATTCCTTTTTGAGGAACATATCCAATTTTATTTCTTAATTCTTTTAAAGATACATCTTTTATATTAACTCCACTTACTTTAACTTCTCCCTCTGTAACATCAAAAAACCGCGGAATAAGATTAATTAAAGTTGATTTACCTGATCCTGTTGATCCAATAAAAGCTGTAACTGTACCAGGTTTAGCCACAAAATTTATATTTTTAAGCATAGCCTCTTCAGCATCAGGATATTTAAAACTAACATTTTTAAATTCAACAATTCCTTTTTCTTTATCATTAAATTTTAAAACTTTTTTATTATCTTTAATAGATATATCCGTTTTAATTACTTCTTTAATTCTTTTAATTGATACCATTGCTCTTGGAAGCATAACAGAAACCATTGAAATCATCAAGAAAGCCATTATTATTTGCATTGTATAAGTTATAAAAGCCAAAAGAGTTCCAACTTGTAAATTACCTAAATCTATTTGTTTAGCTCCAAACCACACGATTAAAATACTAATTATATTCATAACTAACATCATACTAGGCATCATAACACCCATTAATCTATTTATAAATAAATTAGTTTTAGTTAAATTATTATTAGCTTTATCAAATCTTTCTTCTTCATGCTGTTCAGTATTAAATGTCCTAATAACGGGCATACCTGTTATAATTTCTCTTGAAACTAAATTCATTTTATCAATTAATTTTTGTAAACTTTTAAACTTTGGCATAGCAAATGAAAATAATAAACTTATTAAAATAACTATAATAATTAAAGCAACCGCTATTAACCAATTAAGTGGATTATCATTTACCTTTATAAAAGCCCCTATTCCAATAATTGGAGCAAAAGCAACTATTCTAAGTAACATAATCGCAAACATTTTAATTTGTTCAATATCATTAGTAGATCTAGTAATTAAACTAGAAGCCCCAAATTTATTAAATTCTGCACTCGAAAATGCCATAATTTTATTTACTACTTTATCTCTTAAAAAATAACTAACACGAGCTGCAAGTTTACTAATAAAATAACCTGTTAATATAGCCACTACCATTCCTAAACCGGCAATTAAAAGCATATCTATTCCAACATCTAAAATATAACTAATTTGATAATTATTCATATCTATACCCACTATAGAATATAAACTTTTAACACTTAAATAACCATATTGTTCTAGCATTGAATCATCTAAATTATCTAAATTAGCACTAATAGTATTAACTATCTTATTAAAACTATCATTATCTAAAGCCATTAAAGTATTTAAAAAGTTATCATTACTATTCAATTTAAAATTTAAAGCATTAATTAAATCTTCATTACTTTCTTTAGCCATCATAGCTATAATTAAAGGTTTAGTAATACTATTTTCAACAATTTTAATTCCTTCTTTATCCAAATCTTTTAATATATATATATTTTCTTTTTCTAAAATTGGATAATCTTTAACAAAACTTTTATAATCATTATTACTTAAATTATCTTTAATAATATAATCATAACTAGCCATAATATGTATATCTTCATGACTTATCCTAACAATAGCATTATAAATATCCTCAGTTAAAACTTTAGGAACACTACTATTAATTCCTCCTTGTTGAATTCCATTATTAATAATTCTAGAAGTATAATCTGGAAGTGCCAAATCACATAAAGCTTGCACCACCAAAAAAGAGATAACAATAATTACTGGAATTACAAATAAAGTAAATTTATTTTTTTGCATAATTTCCTCCTTTATTATTTTATTAGCAACGCTTTAATTATAACACATAATAATTTAACTAACAAGAAAATTTAAAACATTAAAAAAATTCAGAAATTAATCTGAACTTTTTTTAATTTAAAGCGTCTTTTAATTTGCTACCAGCTTTAAATGAAGCAACTACTTTAGCAGGAATCTTAATTGATTCTTTAGTTAATGGATTTATTCCTTGACGTTCAGGACGTTTTTTAGCACTAAATGTACCAAATCCAACTAAAGCAACTTTACCTTCTTTTTTAAGACCTGTTTCAATACCTTTTAATAAAGCATCTAATACACGTCCTACTTCAGCTTTTGATACTCCAGCTTCAGCTGCTGCAAATTCTACTAATTCAGTTCTTGACATTTTTAAATTACCTCCGTTTCAAAAAACTGTCTTATTTCATAAGGGTATCTACCCTACATATTAACATTATCAGAAATATCTTATAAAATCAAGGAATTTTCGTTATTTTTTTCGATTTTTAATAAAAATTTAATCATTATTATCTTTTTCATACACTTTTTTATGACAAATTTGCTCTCTATTGGTATGATACTTATCATGTAACTTTCTAATTTTAGCATGAATACCTTTTATTATTTCATCATAATTACTACGTTCATGTAATGTAAATATTGATATTGCATAAGGATACTCTTCTAAACTTAAACCAATATCATGAAAGTTTATATCATAACTTCCATATTTATGATATATTTTAATATCTTCAGTATTAAAAGCATTACGATCATTATTATCCATAATATTTTTTAAAAACTCGCCATAATCTTTATTAGTAGTAATAACTCTATAAGCTTCTTTTAAATATTGATTTGTATCACTAGCAGTTTGAAGACCAAATAAATCCCATCCACTTAAAATATATTTTCCACCTAAACTTTTACCATATTCTTTTAAATTATTAACTCCAATATAATCAATTAACATTAAATGAGCAGTATTATCACTATAAGTTATAGCATAAGAAATTAAATCTCTTAAACTAACTTCATCTCCAATTTTATGTTTAGACATACCTGTACTATAATCTGCTCTATATTTACTTTTATAAGTAAGTTTTACTTCATCTAAATTAATTTCTCCTAAAGTTGCTTTATTAATTAAATATAAAGCATCCACAAGTTTAATTAAACTACATCCATAATAAGGTTTATCAGGATCATAAGTATATATAAAACCATTAGTTAAATCTTCATAATAAACAGATACTCTATAATTATTACTTTTAATATATTCATCTATTTCTTTTTTAATATTTAAAATATCTTCAGTATCTTCCTCTAAATATTCAATATTATCTTGGTCATTAGAAGTGGTATACCCCCCCCCCAAGCCTAAATTGGGATCTTCATTATTATTTTCTTCATTACTTTTATATTTTAAATTCAAACAATCATTATAAAGAGCTAATTTCCTTTGTTCTTCCTTTTTTCTATCAATTTCTTTTTGTTTAGTATCTTCATTAATATGAATACCTTCTTTAAAATTAGTTTTAAAACTAAAAAATGCTACTACTATTACAAATAAAAAAATTATAAATCTTAAAAAATTAAAATTTTTTGTTTTTTTCTTCTTTGCCATTTAGCTCACCATCAACATTTTACCATAAAAATTAAAAAAAGAGAACTACACATTATAGCTCTCTGGTTCAATTTCTTCGCTTTTTTTAGTTGGCAAATCAATCTTTGTTGGTAAATCTATTGTATCATTATTTGCTGATTTTACATTTTCATTAACATAAAGAGAACTATATTGATTGCTAACAGTACTATTATTAGTAACCTCTGACATTGGTGTTACTGTTACATTTTTAGCTGTATCTTCAAGTTCATCTAATTCTTTAGAAATTGATTTAGCAATTTGATCAAAATCTATTTCAGGAACTTTAACTTCTTCTTTAGGCATTTCTATTTTTGGTTCATAATATGTTTCTTGAATTACCGGCTCTTCAATAACTGGTTTTACTTCTTCTACTACTGGAGTAATAATTGGTTTAACCTCTTCTTTAATTATTGGCTCAACTGGTGTTTCTATTTTAACAGGTTCTAACACTGTTGGTTCAACCAAATTAGATTCAATTGGAGATTGAGGTTCCATTATTGGCTCAGGATTAACTGGCATAACTGGAGCCACTGGTATATCAATTTGTTCAGATTTAACAGGCTCAATATTAATAGGCGCTACTGGTTCTACTGGAGGAACTGGTGTAACAGGTTCAACTGTCTCTAAAGTTGGAGCAACTGCTACTTCAACCGGTGTCTCCGGAGTAGTTTCATTAAAAGTATTTTGTTCATTTTGAAGATTTAATTTCGCCGTCTCTTCTAAATTTCTTTTCTTTTCATCTTTTTTTCCAAAAAATAATACAATTAAAAATGCTACTACTAAAACACAAATAACTGCAAATAAGCCTATACCAAAATAATTGCTTTCATATAATTTATTAAGGAAGTCCATTCCTACACCACCTTTTATTCTATATACTAGTCTACCATATATATATTCTAAAATCAAGAATAAAATGCAAAATTTTTAATTTACTTCCAAAATAACTTAATTTCTACCATTTAATAGTTTTTTAATTTATTGATTTCTTTAATTGTCAAACCTGTTATTTCTGATATATCATTAATTGGTATCTCTTTTCTTAACATATTTTTAGCTATTTCAATATTTCTATCTCTTTTACCTTTAGCTTCGCCTTTATTTTCTGCCTCTTCAATCATTTCTCTTTTTCTTTCTTCATGACTTTCCTTATTCCATAATCTTACATAGTTTACTACATCTTCCATTATTTTATCTCCTTTCGCTACTTTACTCATCTCTTCTAGATCACCCGCTTTTATCAATCTTATATACTTATAGATTCTTGGTTCCCCTTCTTTTTCTCCTATATATTCTAAAAATGAATTTATAAAGTCTCTTAATATATATTCATAACTAAATACATATTTAAAAATATCATCGTTTTTTAAGTTAATATTCATGTTACCAATTCCTTTCTTTTTTATAATACCTCCTTTTTATAAGACCATTATAAACATATAAAAACATTTTGGTCAAGTAAAAATTTAATTTGACCACACTTTTTTAAGATTATCCCCATAAACCAACAAAATACGACATTTAAAACACCTAAAAAGAACAACATAACAAAAGTTGTTCTATTCTTGCCTCTATATATTAAAAAGTAAAAAATAAAATATCTTATTATTATAAATAAATTAAAATGTTTATTAAAAAGCTATAGAGGCAAGATATTTTTATTTTAAAATTTAAGAAACTGTATATGGTGTACTAGTAGTTCCACTTCCATAACACCTTTAAAATTAGAAAAATAAAAAGAAACAACCTAAATTATTTCTTTTTACATAAATCTATTCATTTGATTCATAACTTGATTAACTTGTTTTTTACTAGGTTTTCTCCCCATACTACTCATCATAACTTCTATCATTTTTTCATTAATTGGGGGATTCTTTTTTAAATATTTTTGCATAAAATATCTAGCTAATAAAAATCCCAATATAAAACCTACAACTAAACCAATAATACACCAAAGTATTTCACCAAACATAATAATCACTCCTTACCTATAATATTACTATAAACTTTTAAATTTTACAAGCAAACAAGTTCATTTAACCAAAAATAATCTTTATTTTTAAAATCACAAACAAATAAATTTCGATAATCTTTTAAAACATCTAAAAAAGCTGGTTTTAAAATATTACTTTCAAGCATTAAAAATGCTTTATTAACAACTAACATTGTATCTTCTGGTATATATTTATTTTGAATTCGATGCACATTTCGAAATTTAGAATAAAAATCTATTCCTTTAAGTTCATTAAATATTTTATTATTTATTTTACTTTTATCAAAAGGAGAAGCAATTTGTGTAAATAAATCATAAGCCACATTAGCATCGGCCGTATTAAAACTATGAATATCTTCCATTGCTCTAAATAAATGATA
This sequence comes from uncultured Bacilli bacterium, assembly GCA_947624855.1. GTDB lineage: Bacteria > Bacillota_I > Bacilli_A > RF39 > UBA660 > Caccenecus. The sequence continues at coordinate 13,463 of CANQMC010000004.1, forward strand.
TGGATTATTTCGCATTAAATTATAAAAGCTTTTATTAATATTAAATATATAAAATGTCCTCATATTTTATCACCTAAATTCATAATATCACAAAAAATATGCAAAATTTGTCGAACCATGTAAAATATTTCAAAAAATTATACTCCAGTTTTTAAATGTTTTTTTCTTAAAAATAATTTTCTTAAAAAATCTATTGGAAAAACTGTTAAACCAAGCATTAAAACAATAAAGAATTCTTTTGCAGTTAAACCATAAGTTCTAAATAAATCTCCTCCATGATAGATCAAATAAACCTGAACAATTAAGATAAAAGATATAATAAATATAAATACTTTATTATCTTTTAAATTAGCTAAAATATTAACTCTTTCACTTCGAGCATTAAAAGCATTAAAAACTCCAATAAAGATAAATAAAGCAAAATAAGCAGTCATTAAATATTTATAATTTTCTCCTACTCTAATAAACTCTCTTACAATCGGAAGTTTTAAAAATAATATACAAAGTAAAGCAGAATATAAACCAGTAAATAGTACTTCGCCTATCATATAAGAATTAATAATAGGTTCATTTTTATCTTTAGGTGGTTCAAACATATAACTTTTAAGGGCCGGTTCATAAGAAAATGCTAATCCCGCAAAAGTATCCATAATCATATTAAGCCAAAGCATTTGAATTATAGTTATTGGTGTATTAATACCAATAAAAGGACCCACTATAGATAAAATTAAAGCACACATATTAACTGTTAATTGATAAATAATAAATTTTCTAATACTTTTAAATATAGTTCTACCATATAAAATTGCTTTACTAATCGATAAAATATTATCATCCAAAATAACTATATCACTAGCTTCTTTAGCAACTTCTGTTCCACTTCCCATAGCAAACCCTACATCTGCTTTTTTTAAAGCTGGAGCATCATTTACTCCATCACCAGTCATCCCCACTACTAAATCCATTTCTTCAATTAACCTAACTAATCTTGATTTATCTTGAGGAAGTGCTCTAGCAACAACCTTTAAATTACCAATTATTTTTTTTAATTCTTCATCGCTTAAATTATTTAATTCTTTACTAGTTAAAACAATATCATCATTTTGTAATAAACCTACTTCAGTTGCTATAGCTCGAGCTGTATCTTTACTATCACCTGTAATCATAATCATATTAATACCCGCACTTCTAATTAAACTAACTCCTTCTTTAGCTTCCGCTCTAAGTTCATCTTTAATCGCAATTATTCCAATTAACGTTAAATTATTAATATCCTTACTCTTACCCCGACATACAACTAAAACTCTAATTCCTTTTTTAGTTAAAAGCAAAATATTATTAGTAATAATTTTTTTATTTAAAATAACTCTTTCTTTCCCCGTTTTATCTAAATAATAAACAGTTTTATCAAGTAATATTTCCATAGCCCCTTTAAAATAAGTATAACCATTATCAAGCGTAGCATAACTATATTTTAAATCACTATTAAAAGGAACTTTATCTAAAACTTTATTAGTTATTATTTTATCTGGAACAACATAACTTAACAAAGCTTTATCTGTTAAATTACCTCCTACTATATCCATTTTTTCATTATAACAAGCTTCATTATTATAATACATTCCTCTATATAATTCTTTATAATAATCATTATTAATTTTAATTTCATTCAATTTTCGAAAATGACTATTATCTCCTGTTATAATTTCACTAACTTCTAATTTTCCTTTAGTTAAAGTACCAGTTTTATCCGTAAGTAAAACATTAATACTTCCTGCTGTTTCTATTCCTACTAATTTCCTTACTAAAACTTTATTTTTAAGCATTCTTTTCATATTACTAGATAAAACTAAAGTAATCATCATTGGTAAACCTTCAGGTACAGCTACAACAATAATTGTTACACTTAAAGTTAAAGCATAAATAAGATAATCTGCCATTAAATGAAAATTAGTTAAAGTTTTTAATATTAATTCTCCATTAAAATTATTATCTATAACTATTACTGAAAATAAATAAGAAAAAGTAACTAAAACTGCTCCAACATACCCAATTTTACTAATAAATTTTGCTAAACCTGTAAGTCTAAGTTTAAGAGGTGAAACTGGAGCATCTTCGGCAATTTCTAAAGCCATCGCCCCATATAAAGTTTTATCCCCAACTGCTAATACTTTCATATAAGCATTACCATCATAAACTACTGTTCCTCTAAATAATTTATTATTATCACTCAAATTAAGTTCATTTAAAGGTGGATATTTTTTAGCTTCTTTAGCTTCACCATTTAAACTTGATTCATCAACACTAAGTTTTCCTTTTAACAAAAAACCATCAGCCGGAACCTTATCCCCACTTTGGAGAACAACTATATCATTTACAACTACATCATCAATCGGTATTTCCTGTAAAATAAAATCTCGAATAACTTTTACTTTTAACTTTGAACTTTCTTCTTGTAATCTTCTAAAAGCCGCTTCACTACCATATTCTGATATAGTAGATATAAAAGATGCTAAAAAAATAGCAATCAAGATACCTAATGTTTCAAAATAATCAAAATCTCGAAAAAGAAATACTATTTTAATTGCTAAAGCTACTAATAAAATTTTAATAATTGGATCTCCCAAAGATTCCAATAAAAGTTTAAAAAAACTATTCTTTTTAACATTACTAATTTTATTAGTTCCATATTTTTTTCTATTTATTTCTACTTCTTCTTTTCTATTACCCTGATACATAGCTTGTCCTCCTAAAAAAATATATGAACTTATAAAAAAAATATTCATTATCTTTCATAAATTATACCCCCCCCCCGAAGCTTTTTGTCAAGTAACAAAAAAAGTCTTGCTAAAAATCTAAATAAATGAGAAAATACCTATAGGTGATTTTATGCCATTTAAATATACTCTTGATAACAAAAGATATCATACTCTAAATTATTTTTTAAGAACTAAATTTAACAGTAAAGTATTTAAAGTAAGTTTAAATGCTGGTTTTTCTTGTCCTAATTTTAAAAACAATAATGGTTGTATCTTTTGTAGTAATAAAAGTGGTAACAATTATGAACATTTAAGTCTTGAAGAACAATTTAAAATAGTTAAAATTCCCTTAGAAAAAAAATGGCCTAATTCCAAATATATTGCTTATTTCCAAGCAGGAACTAATACTTATGCTCCCTTAAATGTTTTACAAGATAAATTTGAAAGAATGTTAAAAATTCCTAATGTTATTGGGCTCGCTATTGCCACTCGCAGTGATGCTTTAACTCCAGAAATTTTAGATTATTTAGAAGATTTAAATAAAAAAACATTTTTAACAGTTGAAATCGGTTTACAATCTATGCATGAAAAAACTTTAAAATTAATTAATCGAGGTCATGATTTAAAAAATTTTGAAAATGCCATCAAAGAATTAAAAAAAAGAAATATATTTACTGTAGTTCATATTATCAATGGTCTTCCTTATGAAACTAAAGAAATGATGATAGAAACTGTTAAATATTTAAATAAACTACATATAGATGGTTTAAAAATTCATATGTTATTCATTGAAAAAGATACACCTATTGCCAAAATGTATCAAGAAAATCCATTTCATATTTTAACCAAAGAAGAATATATTGATATTGTTACGAATGAACTAGAATATTTAGATGAAAAAATAGTAATCGAAAGAATAACTGGTGATCCCCTAAAAGAAAATCTAATTGAACCAAAATGGTTATTAAAAAAATTTTGTGTTTTAAATGATATAGATAAATATATGGTCAAAAACAACATTTATCAAGGAGACAAAGTAAAAAACTAAAGCAACTCTTTAATTTTATGCTTTAGTCTTTGAATTGTATTATCAATTTGTTTAGGTGTTTTATTCATAATTTGGGCAATTGTAAGATAATCTATATTATTAATATAATAATTAAATACATCAAGTTCACTTTCTGATAAAACATTTTTTATTTTAGCTAATAATTCTTTATAATCTTCCTCATTAGTTAAACTATATAAAGGATCATTTTTATAATCATCACTAATTAAATCTTTTAAAGTTGTTCCTTCTTCATTATAATCATAATCTAAAGAATAAGCATTATTAAGTATTTTAGCTTTTGTCGTACTATATTTTTTAAATATTTTTTTAAGTCTTCTATCAATACATAAAGAAATAAATGTAGAAATTTTAGCATTTTTATCATCACGATAATTTTTAATTGCATCACTAAAAGCATAATAAGCTTCTTGTTCTAATTCTTTAATTTCAATATTTAAACTTATTGCTAAATTATAATATTTTTTAATAAATATATCGACAATATATTTATATTCTTCATATAGTTTATTACTATCTTCCATATTACCTCTTAATCATACCATATACAAGTATACCTGCTGAAACACTAGCATTAAAAGAATTTACTTTTCCAAACATTGGAATACTTATAATTTCATCACTGTTATCTCGAATTATTTTACTAACTCCATTACCTTCTGCTCCAATAACTAATGCTCTTTTAGAAGCATAATCCACATTTCGATAATCTATACCATCCATATCAGCCGCATATACAAAAAACATTTCTTTTTTAAGTTTTTTAATTGCTTCATTTAAATTATTAACTAAAACAATTTTAACATTTTGAATAGCGCCTGTACTTATTCTAATAACTGTTTCATTTACTCTTACACTTCTCTCTTTTGGAATAATTATTGATTTAATACCTGCCCCTTCACAAGTTCTAATAATAGCCCCTAAATTATGAGGATCTTCTAAATGATCTAATATTACAACAAAATCTTCATCATAAACACTAGCTAAATCATAATAAACATAATCATCAATATCTATAACAATTCCTTGATGAATATTATTAACCATCTTATTTAAACGATATTCAGGAACTATTTCATATTTAATTTTATTATCTTTTAAATAATTAATTATATCTTTATCATTAAACTTTTCTTTTAAATAAACTTTATGTATTTTTTTAATATCTGTTTCTTTTAAAACATTTTTACCCGCTACTAGCATATAATTCACCAAAAAAAGTATATCAAAAAAGTCAAAGTTTGTAAATAAAAAGAAGAATTACTCTTCTAAAATTTATTTACTAAATCTTTAAATTCTTGACCTCTATCTTCGAATTTAACATATTGATCCCATGAAGCTGAACCAGGACTAAGTAAAACAATATCACCATTTAAAACATTATTTTTAATGCTATTAACAGCATCCTTTAAAAATTCATATTCTTCATATTTAACATTATTTTCTTTACAAAAATCCTCAATTCTTTTTCTTACTTCTCCAATAGCATATATCTTCTTAATTTTACTTAAATAAGGTTTTAAATCATTAAAATCTTGACTTCTTTCCATTCCACCTAAAATTAAATGAATATTTCCCTCAAAACTTTTTAAAGCTGTAACTGTTGAAGTAGGATTAGTAGATTTAGAATCATTATAATAACTAACTCCATCTTTTACACAAACAAATTCAATTCGATGTTCTACCCCTTTAAATTCTTTTAAAACCTCTAAAGCATATTTAAAATCAATATTTAAAACTTTTAAAATCATTAAAGAAGCTAAAATATTTTCATAATTATGTTCACCTTTTAAAATAATATCTTTAGTATCTATAACTTCTTTATTATCAATATATATTTTGCCTTCTTTAATATAATTATTATCATCATTAAAATAATATTTATTAGAGTTAATATCTTTAGTCAAATCATAGCAATCATAATTACCTTTATTGATTATAGCAATATCATTACTTGTTTGATTATTAAATATTTTCCTTTTAACTTTTTTATAAGCTTCATAAGAACCATGATAGTCTAAATGAGTTGGACATATATTAGTAATTAAACTTATATCTGTTTTAAAATCATTTAAATCTATTAATTGATGATCAGATATTTCTAATAATAATATATCATTTTCAGTTATTTTAGAAACTAAAGCTGCTAAAGGAGTACCAATATTACCACCTAAAACTACTGGAACACCCGCTTTTTTCAACATTTCATAAATTAAAGTTACAGTTGTCGTTTTACCATTAGAACCAGTAACTCCAATAATTTTTTTTGGTTTAATATAATGAAAAGCAATTTCCATTTCATTAACAACTGGTATATTTAAACTATTAGCTTTTTTAATACAAGGATGATATGGAAAAACCGCTGGATTTTTAATTACTAAATCAAAGCTTTCATCAAGTATAGCTTCAGGTTCTATTGTTTTAATAAATTTAACGCCTAAATTCTCTAATTCTAAAACATCATCTTTATTTTGATCTTTACCATCACAAATTACTATTTCATTTTTATTAGCTAGCAATTTAGCAATCGCATAACCACTTCTTGCCATTCCTAAAATAAATATTTTTTTATTTTCAACCATCTTTAATCACCTAACTTAATTATATTCTAAAATAAGAAAAAAAGCAATTACTTGCTTACATAATCATATTAACATAGTTATTAACTTTTTTAGCCCATGTTTTACTTGTTGCATATTTTTTATTCATCTTCTCTGGGGTATTTAAACCCTTAGCATAATAATTACGAGCTAAATTATTAATAAATGCTTCAATTCCTGAATCTAAAGTTTTAAAAGACATATAACCCCTAGAACCACGCATTCCTCCAACGTTATTTTTGTACTTAACTAAACTACTACATTCCCATTTACATCCTGTTTCTAATAACATAATTGAAGCAGCCACAACTGGATCAACATCTTTTTCTAATGCTTTTTCAGCAACAATTTTTCCATAACCTTTAAGTCTCGAATTAAATACTTTATCAATTTTAGCACCTAACTCATCTAATGTTAAACCTTTATATACAATTTCAATTTTTTCTTCTATTAATTCATTATATGTTAATTCACTTTGATATGCTAAACTATTAACAACTTCTCCATGAAATACAATTTTTTCTTTATTATTTTCTTTATAAATATTTATTATACTACTTATAATTAAAACGACTAACATCATTTTAATAATATAATTTTTCATTTTTACCAAAATCTCCCCGCTTTTTTAATTAAAAAAGCATTTTAATTATATCATATTTATAAAGATTTGTCAAATTGCAACATACTTTTGTTCATATTTTATCAATACTTACAATATCATTTAACCTAATTTTATTCCCATCTAAAGTAAGTAAATACGTATTTGTTTGCCCTACAATACTAGTTCTAATTTCCTCATTATTAGTTTTAATAAGTACTTCACTTTTATATACATGATTAGGTGAAGCAAATATTTCATTTATCTTTTTCAAAATATTTTCACTTTTAGGAACTTCATAATGATCAGTACTATTAAATACCTCCCTATTATTATTAATTGTTTTATTAATTGGATTTGCATACACTTTAGGTAAATTCTTGTCCATATTAACACCTCTATTACATTTTATGATTATTACCTAATTTTTGAACCATATTAATAATATGAAAAGAAAAAAATTAATAAATTCCTTATTTTTATTTATACCTCTTTTTATCTTACTTACTTTTTCTCTTCTTAATATGTATAAAGCAAGTAAGCTTTTAAATATGTTTAAATTTTATTTTATAAAACAAACAATATGGTTTATTATTGGTTTTATCTTATTAATAATAATTAGTATTATTAAACCTAAAAAACTTTTTAAATATAGTAAATATCTTTATTTTATTAATGTTTTATTATTAATATTAGTTTTATTTATAGGCACCACCATCAATGGTTCTAAAGCTTGGTTTAGTTTTGGTTTTGTTTCTTTTCAACCAAGTGAACTTATGAAATATACTTTAACCCTTTATTTATGCGAAAAACTAAATAATTATCCTCCTAATCAAGATTTAAAATTTATTTTAACTGCCCTTTTTTTAACATTAATTCCTTCATTATTTGTTTTTTTAGAACCCGATACAGGCGCTATAATAATTTATTTATTAATCATGTTAGGTATAATTTTAATTTATGGCATAAAAAAAAGATGGTATATTATATTTTTTATTATATTAACTTTATTTATTAGTGCTTTCTTTTATTTATATTATTTTAATAAAGATTTACTTATTAATCTTATTGGTACAAGTTTCTTTTACCGAGTTGATCGAATAATGACTTTTTTAAATAATAATTCCTTCCAATTAGATCGAGCTTTAACCGCAATTGGAGCATCAAATTTATTTTTATCAAATAATTATGTCTATATTCCTGAAGCTCCTACTGATTTTATTATAGCATTTACTATCAATAATTTTGGAATAATAAGTTTTATAATTATTTTATTAAGTTTCTTAACATTAGATATTTATTTTTTAATAAAATTATTTAAATCATCTAATAAAAAATCCAAAATGTTTATATCAGCTTTCTTATTTATGTTCATTTTTGCCCAAATTGAAAATATTGGCATGAATCTTGGATTACTACCCATCATTGGTCTTCCTCTTCCATTTTTAAGTTATGGAGGAACTAATATAATAGTATACTTTATATTCTTAGGAACTTTAATAAAATTAAAATAATTCAAAAAATACTTGACAAATAATTTAAATAGTAGTAATATACATCCTCGAACATTTAATTTGTTTGAATTTTCTTTCCATTCTTTGATATACTTCCTTTACTTAACTAATATCAAATTCTACTAATTCAAGCAAAAAAATGTTTCTTAACTTATAATCAAAGCCTATAGGGCTTTTTTTTTAATCTAAAAAAGAACATTACGTTCTTTAATTATTTGTAATTCTAACCTTGGCAGATGATGAAACAACATAAGTAAGTTTTGGATCATCATTATCTATTTTAATAGGTACATCATATAATTCTTCTCTAGCAGTATAATTTTCAAGGTCAATATAAGCATTAATATTTTCTTCTGTTACATCATCAATAACTGATTGAACACCTTTAACAATAACTGTAATACTATCTGTACCTACAATATTAGCAGTTAAATTACTAGCTAAATTCTTACTGTTAACTGTTGATACTTTAATTTCTTTTTGTTTTTCATCTCCAAATGTAACTGTAATATTAGCTTTACTATCTCCAATAGCTCTAACACCACTAGGTTTATTTATTGTAACAGTATAATTCTTAGTACTTGTTCCTTGATCATTAACATTTATTGTAACTGGAACACTAGAAATACCATTAATAATATCTTGTTCACCATAAATATTAGTTGTATAATTATTGCTATTATTTACTATGATAGACGCGATAGCTTTACCTGTTACTAAATTACCAGTTGTAAGAACCTTAATTGGCACACTTTTATAATATGTATCAAGAGTTATTGAAGCAGTTAAAGTAGTTGGTACTATTTCAATATTATTAATAACATTACCTGTTGCATCATAAGCAACCAATTTAACATTATCAACATCATAAGTACCCACATCTGTTAAAGCAGGATCATTTAAATTAATCAAAGCTTTAACTGTAGCAATGTTATCAAGAGCATCTTGACTTCCTTTAACTACAACTTCATTTTTTGATAATTCTACACTTTCTACACTTAATTTTTCATTTAAATAATTTTCATTAACTAAATCATAAGTAAGAGTTTTAGTAACACTAATCTTATCTTTTATTGTAACTGAAACATAAGATGGATCTAACTTATAATTAATTGAATCAATTGATTTAGTATAAGATAAATAAACTTTATAAGCTGAATCTCTTGATTCATAATCTGATAAATCTAAAATAACTGTATTATTACCTAATTGTTTAGCTAAATAAATATCACTTTTTCTACCAATTAAAACAATATCTACAGTCTCAGGTATACCTTCAACCACATAAGCTTCTTCATTATAATTAACAGAAACTGGAACATTTGTAATAACCTCAGCCTCTGATTCTACTAAAGTAATCACTTTAGAATCAATTAATAAAAACATAATTATTGCTAAAATCAAAGAAACATAAATCATAAAATTAGGTCTATTAAATATATAATCTAATTTTAAATTATGAGATTTTAAATATTCTTTAATATTAAATATTAATCTACTAATTGGTGTAACTAAGATTTTATCTATTATTCGGTATATAGCCAAAAAAAACTTTTTAATTGCTCTAAATATCTTTTTCATTATTCTGCACCTGCACTATCTTTATTTTCTGCTTCATAGAATACTTCAGCTTTTGGATTTAAAGCTTCAATTAAAAGCATTCTAAATTCATCTAAAGTTAAGTTATAATTTAAATCTCCATCTAAAGCAATACTTAAACGTCCATTTTCTTCAGAAACAACTAATGCAATTGCATCACTTTCCTCAGCAATACCTAAAGCCGCTCTATGTCTAGTTCCAAGTCTTTTAGAAATAGATTGATTTAAACTTGTTTTAAATACTGCTCCAGCTGCCGTTATTCTATCACCTTGAATTATAACTCCTCCATCATGTAAAGGTCCATTAGGGAAGAAAATAGTTTCTAATAAATCACTTGATAAATCAGCATAAACTTTAGTTGCTGGTTCAATATATTCTTGTAAAGATATTTCTCTTTCAATAACAATTAAAGCTCCAATTCTATTTCTTTTAAAATATTCAATAGCTTTCATTATTTCATAAACAACTTTTTCTCTTTCATCAATCGTAAGTATTTTATGTCTACCCAAAAGTTGCGTTCTTCCAATTGATTCTAAGACACTTCTAATTTCTGGTTGAAATATAACAATAATAGCTAAAGGTCCCCATTCCAGACAATATTGTAAAATAATACCTACTGTATATAAATTTAATAAATCACTTAAAAATTTAATAATTAGTATTAAAATAACTCCCTTAAATATTAAAACCATTTTAATATTATTTTTAATGTTTTTTAAAATAAAATAAAATGCTATCCAAACTATTCCAATATCAATTAATTTGGTAACAATTTCCCATATATTCATAAATTCATCTCCTACTTGCTAATCTATTATATCAAAAAAGTGGACCTTTGACTAGGTTTTTAAAAATAATTATAATTGAGCTTTAAATATTCTTGTTAAAGTTAAAGTAAGCTCATCATCAATTATTTTTGTAACATATGTTTCGAATCCACTCACATATTCTTCTAGTATTACTAACTTTGAGGATATAACTTGTCTATTTTGATCAAGACCCATTGCCAAAAAATATTTTTTACCCCCATACATAGCTTCTTTCAAAACTATATATTCTTCTTTATTTTCTAAAACAATTATATAATTTACTTTAAGCCCCATTTTATATTCCTCCAGTTTCTTCATTTTTAACTGTTTCAACCGGAATCATATTTACTACTTTAATTCTATTATTTTCATTATTTTCTATATCTAATTCCAAATTATTTAAATCTTTATTTTTTTCTTCTCTTAATGGAACTGTTTTAAAACTATCCAACATCATTTCTATTTCATCATAAATTTGTTCAGGCATTTTCCTAAACTCTTGTCTATTTTTAATTTGTCTAATTTCTTCATTTAAAGCTTTTAATTTTTCTTTATCATTTTCTTCTTCCATAAAATCTTTATCTTTAAAATTAACTAAAGCTAATTTATTTAATTCTTCAATTTCTTTATTTTTACTTTCAATATCCTTTTGTATATTTATAATACTATTATTTAATTTATTAGTTTTATCTATTTTATTTACTAAATCATCTTTATATGAACTAAGAATATTATCTAATATTTTCTTTTCTTTTTCATATTTAATTTTAGTATTATTTATATTATTTAAAGTTTTTAAAGATTTATTTTTATCTTTAAGCATATTACTAAATTTTTCAATTGCAATTTCTTTATTTTTTATTTCTTCTTCTAACTTAGTAATAAAATTACCTAAAGTATCATTTACAAAATTATCAATATCTGTAATTTTATTTTGATATGTTTCAATTAACTTATTGCTTTTTTCAATTTCTTCTTTAACATACTCTATTCGATCATTAATAACTCCACTGTTTAATTCATTATAATTTTTATTATCAATAATATTAGCAAGTTCTACTCTTTGAGCTTCTTTTTTTTCTAATTCTTCATCTAATATATTTATATCACTAATATCCATATATGGCTTACTTTTAACAATTGTAACTAATTCTTTAATTTTATTTAAAGCTTCACTATTATCATTATTAATAATTAAATCTTTAGCTGATGCCCCAATCATAACAGCATCCGTTAATAATTCTACTTTTCTTTTTTCCAAAATTGTTAAATCTTCATTTAAATTATCTAATTTATTTTGATCACTATTTTTTAAATCTTCATCAATATATGAATTAGGATTATTTAAATTATCTAATATATCATTTAATCTACTTTTTTCATTCTCAAGTAAATTAGTTATTTCATCATATGCTTGATTATTAAGTTCTAATTCTTTTAATATATCTTGATATTTAGCATTTTTATTATCCAATTCTTTATTTAAACTTTTAACATCATCAAGTTCTTTATCAAGTAAATTTTGATAATATTTATTATTAGAAGTAGAATCAGCTTTTACTCTAAGTGTTTCAACATAACTTTCATTTTTATTTAATTTATTAGTTAAATCAGTAATATTTTCATGCATACTTTTTTCAGTTTCTTCTAATTGTTCAATAGTATTTTTAATACCTTTAATTTTTTTATTTAAACGTTTAATTTTATTTTTTAAACTAATTTCAATATTTTTATCTACTAATTCTAAAGAAGCATCAAAATATCTTGAATCATTAATTAAATTATTCAAGTCTTCAATTTCTTCTTTCTTATTTTCAATTTGTCTTTTTAAACTTAATAACTCAGTATTAAGATCATCAATATTACTTTTACTATCAGACATTTTAACTAATAAATCAATATTATCAAAAACTTCTGTATGCACTTTAGCCACCTCTTCTATTCTAATATAATATACCATATATATTGTTTTTTTTCAATCAAAAAAGTAGTATTTTTTCTTTTTTATAATTTACCTCTTTTTAAAATTTCTGCTTATATTAATTATAGTTAACAAATAAAAAAAAGAGTGAAACCCCACTCTAATTTTTTAATAACCTTTTTTCTTATAATAATTAAATAATTCTTGAAAACGATTAAAATGAACAATTTCTCTTTGACGTAAGAATAATAAAACTCTAATAACATCTTCATCATCTGCTAAGTCAATTAGATTTTCATAAACCGCTCTAGCTTTTTGTTCTGCAGCCATATCTTCCATTATATCAGCAAGAGGATCTCCAGTTACTGAAAAATAAGTTACAGTAAATGGTACTCCATTAGCATCTGTAGGATAAGTTCCTTTTTTATGTTCAGCATAAACTCCTCCAAGTCCAGCTTCTTCTAATTCTTTAACAGTTGCATCTTTAGTTAATTGATGAACCATAGTGGCAATCATTTCACAATGGCCAAGTTCTTCATTTGCTAAATCGTTAAGTAAAGATTTACCATATTCATCTGGCATATTAAATTTTTGAGAAAAATATCTTAAAGCAGCCGCAAGTTCACTATTAGCTCCTCCAAATTGAGTTAATAAATATTTAGCCATCTTTAAATTTTTCTTTTTAATATTTATTGGATAATTAGTAAATTTAACATATTTAAACATACATACTACCCCCTTTATTATCCCAAGGCCAAGGATCATTAATCCAATCATATTTATTACCAGTAGTATGAGTTAAACTAAGTGGACCATATTTCTTTTCATATTCTCTTTTTAAATTTTTTTCTTCAATCACATATTTTTTAAATAAATCAAACATTTCATTATTTTCAGGATGTAAATCTAAATAAAGATTTAAATCATTAATCGCAAATGCTAAAGCCATAATTTTATATAAATCTTTTTCTTTTTCAGTAGTAGGATTTAATTTAAAATAAGTTAGATTTTTATAAGGTTTATATTCATCTTTAAACATATTTCCTCTTAAAAATCCTTCCATTGGACTTAAGACTTTATTATCTCTTCCAAAATTAGGATCAGAGACAAATAATGACATAACATCAAAATCATTATCTTCGAATAACACTTTTCACATACCTCCTAAAATATAGTATGTGCTAAAGATTTTAATGACTAGGTTATAACCTAAAAAGAACTATCTTTTTTTAGTAGTTCTCTTCTTTCTATTATTATTGTTCTTAGTTTTCTTTTTAGAAGTATACTTCTTTTTAGAATTATTTTTTTTCTTAGAATTATTAGTATTAGATTTTGAATTAACACTCTTTTTACTATTAGTTTTATTTTTACTAGAAGTATTATTTTTTGTATTATTTTGTTTATTTTTATTTACATTTTTATTTACGTTATTAGCTTTTTTATTTACAACTTTGTTTACACTTTCAGTTTTATTTTCTTCTTTTTTATCCTTAGATACCTTATTAGAAACTTCTTTCATAAATAATTTTCTAATAATAGTTAAATTAGTTAATTTAAAATTCTTTTTTTCTTTCTTTTCTTTTTTAACTTTTACTTTCT
>CANQMC010000005.1 GCA_947624855.1 uncultured Bacilli bacterium
ACATCATTTATCATTTCATAAGCCTTATATGCATTTTTAACTTCTTGAATTTCTTTTTGTGGTCCAATAACTGTTTTGCCAGAAATTAAATCCTTGACTTGATCAATTGATAGAGAATTTGCTTCTATTGCTAATGACGAATGAATTGAGCGAATTCTATTATTTTTTCTTAATGTTGGCATTTTATTAAAGTTAGCATAGTTATCTAATTTTCCTATTTTTTCCATAATGCTAGAAATATAATCAACCATTTTACTTGTTATTGTAAATGGTGGTATATAATTTTTCATTAAATTCACCTCATATTCTTGTATATTTATTATACTACTATTCGTATTTAAATTCAATATATCTTGCTTAATTCTTGCTTAATTCTTGCTTAAATTTTTTGTAAAGCAATATCAATTCAATCACTTCTTTATATAATTTTAAAGTAAATTACCACAATCGATTGACTTTTGTGGTAAATTAGTTTTGCTTTAACTACCAAAATTATTGTTTTTTTATAAACTAGCATATACTTTTTTAAAACAAAAAATATCGACGAAGATTACTCGTCGACTATAGGGGGTTTTGGTAAAATGAGAAAAAGCACATTGGATATGTGCTTGCAAGTTGGCAAGTACTAGGTTAGTACTTTGCTTGATTTAATAATACCGCTTTAAATTTATTTTGTGAAGTGTTTAAATATAAATAATTTATGATTTTGTTTCAATTCTATTAAATAAAATTATTGGTTTATTTAGAGTTATATTGGTTTCTAAATTACCAAATTCTAAAGTATTATATTCTATTTTATGAGTATTTAATTGATTTAAAATATTAGTTGATGTTGTAGGAATAAATGGACTTAATAATATAGTACATATTCTAATACATTCTAATAAATTATATAAAACTGTTTGTAAACGTTCTTTTTTAGTTTCATCTTTAGCTAAAAGCCAAGGGGTTGTTTCATCAATATATTTATTACATTTTCTTAAAACTTCCATGATTTCATCAATTGCTTCATTTACTTTTAATTCGTTCATTTTATTTTCAACAATATCTTTTAAATTAGATATATTTGTAAGTAATTCATTATCTATATCTTCTATTAATTTTGGATTTGATACTTTTCCATCGAAGTATTTATGAGACATACTTATGGTTCTATTTACTAAGTTACCTAAAGTATTAGCTAAATCAGCATTAATTCTTGATATCATAGCTTCTTCTTTGAAACTACCATCACTGCCAAAAGGTACTTCTCTTAAAACATAATATCTTATAGCATCTACACCATAGTTTTCAATATATTCCCGTGGATCTTTATAGTTACCAACACTTTTAGAAATTTTATTACCGGCGATTTTTAGCCAACCATGACCAAATACTTGTTTAGGTAATGGTAAATCTAAAGCCATTAAAATACAAGGCCAAATTATAGTGTGGAATCTAACTATTTCTTTCCCTACTAAATGTAAGTCAGCAGGCCAATATTTTTTAAATAATTCATTATTAGTGTCTGGATAACCTAATGAAGTAATATAATTGGTTAAGGCATCTATCCATACATAAACAACATGATTTGGATCAAAATCTACAGGAATACCCCATTTAAAACTTGTACGAGATACACATAAATCTTCTAAACCTGGTTTTATAAAGTTATTTAACATTTCATTTTTACGAGATATTGGGAGAATAAAATTAGGATGTTGATCATAAAATTCAATTAATTTATCTTGATATTTTGATAATTTAAAGAAATAGGCTTCTTCACTTACTAATTTTACTTCTCTTCCACAGTCGGGACATTTATTATCTATAGCTTGGGTTTCAGTCCAAAAAGATTCACAAGGAATACAGTAAAGACCTTTATATTCACCTTTATAGATATCACCTTGATCATATAATTTTTTAAAGATTTTTTGAACTGCTTGTTCATGTTCTTTATCGGTGGTTCTAATAAAATAATCATAAGAAATATTTAATGATTGCCATAAATCTTTAGCGTTTTCGACAATTTTATCAACATATTCTTTGGGTGTTATATTAGCTTCTTTGGCTTTTTTTTCAATTTTTTCGCCATGTTCGTCAGTTCCTGTTTGAAAATAAACATCATAACCAGTTAAACGTTTATATCTGGCAATGGCATCGGCTATAATCGTTGTGTAACAATGACCAATGTGGAAATTAGCACTTGGATAATAAATTGGGGTTGTTATATAAAATTTTGGCATATAATCACTTCTTTCTAGTCTTTAAAACAAATAAAAACCATAAACTAAGGACGCATATTTTGCGCGGTACCACCTTAATTCATGATTTTACATGCACTTTAGCTCTTAACGCGAGTAACGATTAAACTCCAGATTCATATTCCATATATTTTATTATTCATTCTCATCAACCATGAACTTTCTTTAAATAAAGATATATGTACTCTTTCTTTCACTGTTTAAGATATTTTTATTATAATAAAAAAAGATTTAAATGTCAAGTTTTCGAGTTAAAATTCTTGCGACTAATTTACCAAGGGGTAATTCATTAGTTAAAGGTTTATCATTATACATTATTACTAAACCAACACTGTCATTTAAAGATATTATGGGAATAAATATAAAATTACCAGTAATTGTAAAATTATTTAAATTAAATGTATAATTTTCTTTAGTAGTTATTTCTCTTTCTTCGATTAAAGTTTGATATTCTTTAGTTAATTTAAGAGAAGTTATATTTTCTTTAAAACCATTATATGCTATTATTTGTTCTCGGTCTGTTATAATTATTTTATAATTAAAATCATTATATATTAATTCACATAATGAAGTGGCTATTTCATTAGTTGAAGTCAAGCGATTATATTTTTTTAAAATAATACTATCACTTTCGGTAAATATTTCAACATTTTCGCCATCTCTAATACCTAAATTTCTTCTTATTTCTTTAGGGATTACAATTCTTCCAAGTTCATCAATTCTTCTTATAACTCCAGTTGATTTCACTGCTACAACTCCATTTCTAATATTAATATTAGCTAAGTTTTTATTTTTATACTTAAAAGAATTATTTCCCGGGAAATATTTTTTTAATTTTTATAAGATTTTATTAATTCTAATAATGGGACAAATGTATATAGAAAATGTTTATCATTTTGTTTTATTAATAAAGATATTTTTATTCTTTTATTTTGATATTTAAATTTTAGATTAGGGTTTATATTATAACTTTCTAAGAATAATTTATCTGCTTTAATATTATTTGATAATTCTTCAGGTAATTCAAGTTCTAAAAAGCTTTTAGTTTGAGTTACTCTAGTGATATTTAAAGAAGTTGCTAATTTTTCAAACCATTCTTCATACATATAAATAATAATATCTTCATTTAATTTACCAAAACGATCTTCTAATTCTTCTTTTATTTGATTAAAGGTTTCAGCATCTTTTATTTCATTTATTTTATTATGAATTTCAATTTTTATTTCATCATCTTTAACATATTCATCACTTATATGAGTAGAAACATTTATTAAAGAAGTATCTTTAGTGTCTTCTTTTATTTCTTCTCCTTTTAAACGATGCATTTCTTCTTCAATCATTTGCATATATAAATTAATACCAATAGAGTCAACAAAGCCAGCTTGTTCACTACCTAAAATATCACCGGCTCCACGGATAGCTAAATCTCGCATGGCAATTCGATAACCACTTCCAAGTTCAGTAAATTCTTTAATAGCTTCTAATCTTTTAGTGGCTATTTCATTTAAAATTTTAGTTTTATCATATAAAAGATAGGCATAGGCAATTTTACTAGAACGTCCTACTCTTCCTCTTATTTGATATAATTGAGCTAAACCAAAGCGATCAGCATTATATATAATTAAAGTATTTGCATTAGGTATATCTATACCGGTTTCTATTATGGTAGTACATATTAAAATATCATATTTATAATCAATAAAGTCTTGCATTATATTTTCTAATTCTTGTTTAGTCATACGACCATGGGCTGTGACAATTTTAGCTTCGGGTACTAATTGATTTAGTTTATATTTTATATTTTCTAAACCATCAATATTATTATAAAGTATAAATATTTGACCTTGTCTTGATAATTCTTTATATATTGCATCTTTGACAATTAAATCTTCATTTGCTAAAACATAAGTTTGAATGGGATATCTATTAACGGGAGGAGTATCAATTACAGATAAATCTCTAAGACCTGACATAGCCATTTTTAAAGTACGAGGAATTGGAGTAGCAGATAAAGTTAAAACATTAACATCATTTTTAAATTTTTTGATTTTTTCTTTATGAGTTACACCAAATCGTTGCTCTTCATCGACGATTAATAAGCCTAATTTTTGAAATTTTACATCATCACTTAAAAGACGATGAGTACCAAAAATAATATCGATTTTGCCATTTATTAAATCTGCTAAAATTTGTTTGGTTTCTTTTGGGCTTGTAAAACGATTTAAAAGCGCTATATTTAAAGGATAATCTTTAAAACGTTTTAAAGCAGATGTATATTGTTGACGAGATAAAATAGTAGTTGGACATAAATATAAAACTTGTTTATTATTTAAAACTGTTTTAAACATGGCTCTAAAAGCTACTTCAGTTTTGCCAAAGCCTACATCACCACATAGTAATCTATCCATTGGAATTTGACTTTTTAAATCTTGATCAATTTCTTTAATGGCTTTTTCTTGATCTTTGGTAGGAATATATTCAAATTTGCTAGCAAATTCTTCTTCTAAAGGATATGATTTATAAGATTCTCCTTTTAAAGCCATACGAGCTGCATATAATTTTAATAATTCTTCTGATATATCTTTAATTCGTTTTTGTACATTTCTTTTGGTTTTAGCCCATGAAGTAGAATTTAATTTATTTATTTTAGGTTTTAAACCATCACTACTAGCATATTTTAATATTGTTGTTATTTTTTCAACTGGAACATAAACTTTATCATTGCCTTCAAAAAGAATTTCAATATAATCTTTTTTAAGACCGTTTTGAGTTAAAGTTTTAAGACCATTATAAATACCAATTCCATGAGCCATATGAACAACATAATCACCTAAATTTAAAGCATTTAAATCTTTTATTTTATGACCTATTTTATATGAATTTTTATATTTTATTTCAGCTTTATTTATATTTTCTATATCATATTCTGAAATTACAATATATTTATCGAAGATAAAACCTTTTGATAAAGATTGTTGTTCAATTTTAAATGGAACTGTTATTGTTTCTTTAATTAATTTGATTTGACTTTGTTTAGATAAATAAAATATTATTTCATAACCTTTATTATACCAAATTGTGGTTGCTTCTTTTAAACGAGCAAAATCAGAATTAAAATTGGTTAGTTCTTTAGCATTAAAGTTTAAAGTATTTTGGGTTGTTTTATTATCAAATGAGTTTAAATAAATATTATACTCTGGATTTATATCATTTAAACTAAACATAAATTTGGTATCACTAGGAAGATTTTTAGAAATTCGATATTCTAACATTTCTTCTTCTAGTTTTTGATAACTTGCTTCAATTCGATTTTTATCTATAGTAACCACTATACCGTTGTTGGTATAATCATATAAACTAGAATTATTGTTGGTTTTAATTTCACCATTAGAGATAAGATTAATTTCCTTTATTTCTTCAATTGACATTTGAGTTGATTCATCAAAATATCTTATGGATTCTATGGTATTGCCAAAAAATTCAATACGAATTGGATGTTCACTTAAAGTAATAAAAATATCTACAACAAAACCACGAACAGCATATTCACCTGTTGATGTTACAATACTTTCTTTTTTATAATCTAATTCTTCTAATATTTGTAGCAGTTTTTCACGATTTATTTCTAAACCTTTTTGTAATTTAATATTAAGTTTATTTTGAACTTTAGTATCGGTTAAAAATTTTAAATAGCCCATTAAATTAGTAATAATTATACATTTTTCTTTTTTTAAAGCTTCTATGGCTTCAATTCTGGTTACTTTTAATTCGGGAGATATGGCTAAAGCAGTGCTAGTGATAAAATCATCCATTGGAAATAAATAGATATGATCATTAATACTTTTAAGACCGGAATAAATATTATTAGCTTCATATAATGTAGATGTTAAAACTATTATATTTCTTTTTTCTTTTAAGAAAAGTTTATTAATGTAAATATGAGCTAACGTATTTGTTAACCCAGTTATTGTTAAATTATTATCATATTTAAAGTAGTTGTCTAAAAAATTCATATTATCACTTTTTTCCATTATAATCATTCATTACTTTAGTTATATTATTTACAAGAAAACTATTTATTATATCTTTAAAGGTTGGATATAATTTGTTTAGAATGTCTAATTCTTCTTTGGTAAAACGACCTAAAACATAATCTTTTGGATTTATATTATTATTTTTAGAAACACCAATTTTTAAACGAGCAAAACTATTAGTGTTTAATCTTTCAATTATAGATTTTACACCATTATGACCTCCTGATGAACTATTTATTTTTACACGAAAAGTCCCTATTGGTAAGTCTAAATCATCATGAATAACTAATATATCTTCAAGTTTTATTTTATAATAATTTACAAATTCTATAAGAGAATTACCTGATAAATTCATATATGTTTCTGGTTTAATAAAAATAACTTTTTCATTATTTAAAACTAAAGTTGTATATAAGGCATTAAATTTTTTTTGCCATGTAGGATTTTCTAAATAATTGTCTAATACCATAAATCCAATGTTATGGCGGGTATTTTCATATTCTTTTCCGGGATTACCTAAACCAATTATTAACTTCATATTTTCACCTCTTTTTTAAAAATGCCTTGATAGGTTTTTACATCTTCATTTATGATCTTACTATAAACTTTAGTTCC
Organism: uncultured Bacilli bacterium; assembly: GCA_947624855.1. Taxonomy (GTDB): domain Bacteria; phylum Bacillota_I; class Bacilli_A; order RF39; family UBA660; genus Caccenecus. Next base: position 6,893 of record CANQMC010000005.1, read on the forward strand.
AAGATTACTATTTTTGACAAATTTAATTAATACTATTATAGCTTCATTATTTATTTTTGGATAAATAAATTCAATTATTTTAGGATGTAAATTATATTTATTTGAATAATTAAATATTTCTTCTAAGCGAACAGGACGATGAACTAAATAAAATGAACCTTTATTTTTTAATAATTTACTAGCTATTTTAAATATTTCTTCTAAAGTTATAGTAATTTCATGGCGAGCTATAGCTTTTTGTTCGTTGATATTTATTCCTTCTTTAGATGTTACTTTAAAAAAGGGAGGATTGCAAGTTACAATGTCAAAATTATTTCCCGGGAAATAATTTAGTATATCTAGTACATTAAAATTAAACATTTCTATTTTATTTGTTAGATTATTATATTCAATACTTTTTTGAGCTAAATTATATATTTCTCTTTGAAGTTCAACTCCTTTTATATTTATATTATATTTGGAAGCTAATATTAAAGGAATTGGAGCATTACCACTGCATAAATCTATTAAATTTTGATCATTCTTTTTTATTTCAATAAACTCACTTAATAAAAGAGAATCTAATGAAAATTTGAATTTTTTATTATCTTGATATATTTTTAAATTATAATCATATAAATCATTTAATACTACACTCATTGATATCACCCATTTGGATTTCAACTTTTTCATTATTAACCAAAACTTTGTATGTTCTATTTAATATATCTTTACTGATTACAGGGCCTGTTCCAGCTTCGATAGTTACTTCTTCACCTATTTCAGGCATATTTTCTCCACATTTTATGTATTCTTCGTCTTCATATGTTAAACAACATAATAAACGACCACATAAACCATTAATTTTAGAAGGATTTAAAGCTAAACCTTGATTTTTAGCCATATTCATAGAAACAGAATCAATATGATTTAAAAAACGAGCACAACAAATTTTATTGCCACATACTCCTATGCCTCCGATTTCTCTAGCTTTATCTCGGGCTCCAATTTGTCTTAATTCAATTCTGGTACGATATATTGCGGCTAATTTTTTAGCTAATTCACGGAAATCAATACGTTCATCAGCAAGAAAATTAAAAATTAATTGTTTACGATCAAAAGTAAAATTAGCATTTATGACTTTCATATCTAATTCTAATTCTTTTACTAGTTTGCGGCAATCTTTTAAAGCTTTATCTCCATCTCTTAAATTTTTTAAATATTGATCATAATCATTTTTGGTGGCGATACGAATAATATCTTTTAGTTCAGTAATATCTTCTTGATATTCAGGAAGATAACTTACTACTTTTCCAAATTGTTCTCCTTTTTCGGTTTCTGTTATTACAGTAACATTTATAGGACATTTAATAGCACTTTTAAAGTTATATATTTTTCCATTATCTTTAAAATTAACTCCATAAACATAATAATTATTATTCATATATACCTCTCATTTCTAGGACTAATGCATCTAAAATAAGTTCCATACTTACATTATAACTCATATTTGTTAAATATTTATTAATTATTTGTAATTTTTTATTAATTATTGGCAATTTATCTGATATTTGATAAATATTTAAGATATCTTTATTGTATTCTCTTCCTATTAATTTTAAAAAATTATGATAATATAATTCAAAAATTAGTTTTAAAATATTTTCAATATCTTTCCGTTCGGGAAACTCTGTTAATATTAAATTTTTATTATTTAAGTTATAATTATTTTTTATTTCATTTAAAAATTTAGGAATTATATTTTGATATTTTTGATATGTTTCTTTATCGATATTTAAAGAATCTAAAATACTTTTATTTTCATAATTTATTGTTAATGATTGACAACGACTTTTAATTGTATCTATCATTATATCTTTATTATTAGTAAGGAAAAAGCCTATAATTCCAGGATGTGGTTCTTCGATAAATTTTAACATCGAATTAGCACTGCTGGCATTTAGTTTATCCGCATTTTTTATAATATAAGTATTAAAACGACTATAAATGGGAATTGTTTCAAAAGAATTTTTTAATTCTTCAATTTGACTTTTTTTAATGCTTGTCCCATCAGGTTCGATAATTTTAATACTTGGTAAATTTTCTTTAGTAATTAAATTACATAAGTTACATTTATGGCAAGATTTTTGGTGTTCTTCAGGACAATTTATAATTTTTAAAAGTTCTTTTAGATCTTTTAAGGCTAATTCTATATTATTTGTTTCAATTAAATAAGCGTGAGCTAGTTTATCCTCACGATATTTTAAAACTATATTATTTAATACTTTGTTGTCATGCAATATTACCACCTACTAAATTATAAAATATGTTACTACCAATCCTAAAATTCCAGGAACACCTAATATTGAAACAAATATTAAGGTTATAATGTTAATAGGTATAAAAATATCAACCGCGGTTAATATAAAATTTAAACCATATAACATTGCAAAGGCAATACATACTTTTTTAATTATTTTTATTATTTTCTTTGCCATATTTATCACATTAAATTATATGATAATTTTGGGTTTTTATTCGGATATTTTTTTACGATCTTCTAAAGCTTTATCAAGAGTTACATTATCTAAGTAATCTAATTCGGCACCAATAGGAATACCATATGATAATCGAGATATAACTACATTTTTATTTTCAAGTATTTTTTTAATGTATAAAGTAGTTGCTTCGCCTTCTATCGTGGGTTTTAAGGCTAGGATTATCTCAGGATTAGTTAATTTATTTAAGCGATTTATTAATGAAGCTAAATTGATATCTTCTGGGCCTATGTCATCGACTGGAGAAATTAAGCCATTTAAAACATGATATGTACCATTAAAATTACCAGATTTTTCAAATGCAATGATATTTTTATAATCTTCAACAATACAGATAAGATTTTTGTTTCGATTTTTATCACTACAAATATTACAAATATCTTTATCAGTTAAATGACCACATATAGAACAACGTGTTAAATTTTGTTTGGCAGATTTTAATATATCACTTAATTCATTTATTTCTTCATTACTAAATTCAATGGTAGCCATAGCTAATCTTTCGGCACTTTTTTCACCAATTCCGGGTAATTTTTGATAATAATTAATTAAATTTTCTAAATCTTTAGGATAATGCATTAAAATAAACCGCCTAATCCTGCTCCGTAAGATCCAAGTTTGCTTTCTATTTCTTCATCTACTTTTTTGGTAGCATTATTTAAAGCAATTTTTATCATATCTTCAAGCATCTCTTTATCATCATTTTCAATTATTCCTTCATATGTTATAGTTACTTTTTGAAGTTCTTTTTTACCATTTATTTTTACAGTTACCCATTCGGAAGTACCTTCAAATATAGTATTATCAATTTCTTCTTTCTTTTTAGTTATTTCTTTTTGCATTTTTTGAGCTTGAAACATTAAATTTTGCATATTCATTTTTCATTCCTTCTTTCTATTCAATTTCAATTTTGGTATTTTGAAATATATCGTTTGCTATTTCTTCAATTGGAGATGTTTTTTCTTTTACTTTTGAGGTTGTATTTTTTGGTGGTTCTTCAATTAAAGTGTATGCTATTTTATTTTTTAAATTATTAATGTATTTTTGTCTTTCTAATTCCCAATTAGAATTGGTAAGAGCAATAAATTTATAATTGCTTGAAAATTTATCATTATATAAATCTGCTATTGAATCTAAGTTTTCATTAATTAGTTTTACTGTTCCTTCAATTTGGTTAGTTAAAATAATTATATTATCACTAGCGGCTACAATAGTACTATCAATTAATAAATTTAGTATTGTGTTATTTTTAATAGTACCAATAAATTCAGACCAATTATTTTTAACTGTTTGTAAATATTCTTTTTTAGCATTAACAAAACAATTATTTATTCTTATTTTAATTAATTCATTTATTTCCTCAGTATTTTTAAGGTTTGTTTTTGGTGGTATTGGGATTTCTTTTGGTTTGTCTTCTTTCTTTTCTTCTTTAATTTCATTTTTTGGCTCCTCTTTAAGAGGTTTATTTTCATTATTATTAAAATACTTTAATAAGGTTATTTCTATTAACATATAGGGATCAATATTAATATTTACATAATTAGATATTTTGGCTAATTCAAAAGCCATTTCTTTTAAAATTTGATAATCAAAGCCTTGATAATTATTATTTTTTTTACTGGCAATTGCCTCTGTTTCAATTTTTTCAAGTAATTTTTTGATTAATATTTTATAATCAATAGCTAGATTTTTAAATTTTTGCATCATATCTAAATAGTTATCCACATTGTTATTTAAAATATAAGTATATAAATCATTTATTTGTTTTTGAGATACTGAACCAAAATGACTAATTACATCATTTATAGTTATTTTATTTTGACTTCCCGATAATTGATCTAAAATGCTTAAAGCATCACGCATTCCTCCATCACTAATTAAAGCAATTTCTGCTAAAGCTTCATCTTCTATAGCAATCTTTTCTATTCCTGTTATTACTTTTAATCTTTCTACAATAGCTTCTTTAGATATTTTACGAAAATCAAATCGTTGACATCGCGATAAAATAGTTATAGGAACAGCTTCAATATTGGTGGTGGCTAATATAAATACAACATTTTTAGGTGGTTCTTCTAAAGTTAAAAGCAAAGCATTAAAAGCACTTGCGCTTAACATATGAACTTCATCTATAATATATACTTTATATTTAGAATAAGCTGGAGCTAATTTAATATTATTAATTAATTCTCTTATTTCATCAACACCATTATTAGAAGCAGCATCTATTTCAATTATATCAGTATTTTCAATATTGGTACATACTTCACATTCATTACATGGACCATTTTCATTTGGATTTAAACAATTAATAGCGCGAGCAAATACTTTAGCTGTACTTGTTTTTCCAGTTCCTCTTGGACCAGAAAAAATATAAGCATGTGATATTTTGTGATTATTAATTGAATTCTTTAAAATGGATACCATATAATCTTGACCAATTATATTACTAAAATCTTTGGGTCGATATTTACGATAAAGCACTTTGTAGTCCATTTATATCACCTTTTTAATTATAACATGGAAATATTAAAACATAAAGAAAATTATTTACTTTTTTGCCTTTTCTTTTGAAAAAAGTCTTTTAAATATTTAGAATATTGTTCTTCTAGCGTACATATGTTTGTTTTTGTTATATTTGTTTTATAATATTCTTTTTTAGACTCATCTTTATCTAATAAATAATAAACATTTTTAATTTGAGATTGCCTAATAATTGATTCACACATATTACAAGGTTTTAAAGTTACATAAAGATCACATTCATTAAGATGCCATGTTTTTAATTTTTTACTTGCTTTTTTTATTACTAAAATTTCACAATGGTTTAAAATGTTAGATGTTTTTTGACGAGTATTATAAGCTTTTGCTATGATTTTATCATTTTTTACAAGTAGGGCACTTACTGGAACTTCATTTTTCTTTTTGGCTATTTCGGCCAATTTAAAAAGTTCTATAAAATATTTTTCTTGCATAAAAACCTCCATAAAAAAATGTGCACACAAATAGGGATTGATGTGGCTGCTACTTTCCAGTTCTGACCAGGTTACAATATATTTGTTGCACGTATTTAATTTACCACATTTTTAATGATTTTGCAAGTATATGTTTCACGTGAAACATATAAATTTACACTTTTTTAGCATTTTTATTTAATTTTCTTAAAATAAATGCTATTTTACAATGTTTCACGTGAAACATTGTTAGTAATTTTTTTGCTTTTTTAAACATTTTAAATTTAATTTAAAACATATTATAAATTACAATTCTATTTTTTTAAAATTTTATTTTTAATTATTTAATATAAAAAAAATAAATATTTAATAAATAAATTATTTTAATTTTTATTTTAATAATCTATTTATAATATTTATTAATAAATTTTTTATTCAATGTTTCACGTGAAACATTGTTAATAACTTTGATGTTTTCAACATTTTTAAAATGTAATTTTATTTTTTTGAACTTATTTTGAGAAATCTGATGTTTCACGTGAAACCTTTTGTAATTTTCCAATATTTTTAAAGTTATCCACATTTATTTTTTAATAGATGTTTTTTGATAATAATATTTAAGGCAAAAAAAATAATGCTTATTCAGCATTACTTTCGATTGGAGTTGATTCTTCTTCAATTGGCTCTTCTTCTTGTTTATCCACAAGACTAATAGTGGTTACATATTGATTTTCTTTAAGATTTATTAATCTAACGCCTTGAGTTACACGACCTAAAGTATTTATTTGTTCTAGGCTCATTCGCATAGTAGTTCCTGTATTAGTCATAATTACTAGCTCTTTAGTTTCATCGACAACTTTTACACTAGCGATCGGACCATTTTTAGCGGTTATATTTAAGGCTTTGACACCTTTGCTACCACGAGATGTTTCTCTAAATTCACTTACAAGTGTCTTTTTTCCATATCCTTTTTCAGTTACTAACAATATTTTATCATTTTCACTTACTACTTCTGCGCAGATACATTTGCCTTCGCCAAGATTAATTCCTTTAACGCCACTAGCAGTACGTCCCATATGACGGATATTTGTTTCTTTAAATTTAACCATACGACCTAAATCACTACCTAATAATATATAATTATTATCTGATGTCTTTTTAACAGTTATTAATTCATCATTTTCTTTTAAATTAATACTTATTTTGCCAGACGTACGTATGTTCTTAAATTCTTCTATTCTTGTTTTTTTAACTATACCTTTTTTGGTTACAAATAGTAAATTTTTAGCTTCATCTTCAGGAGATATACTTATCATTGAGCTTATTTTTTCATCTTTTTCGATTTGAAGTAAATTAATAATAGGTAATCCTTTAGATTGACGATTAAATTCAGGTATTTCATAACCTTTTAAGCGATATACTTTACCTTTATTAGTAAAGAATAATAGATAATCATGAGAAGATAAGTTTATCATTTGTTCAACAAAATCTTCTTCATTGGTAGTCATACCTTTAATACCCATACCACCGCGTTTTTGAGCTTTAAATGTATCACTTGTAATACGTTTAATATAACCTTTATTAGTTAAAGTAATAAGAATGTTTTCTTCAGGAATTAATGATTCATCTTCTATATATTCAATGGCTGTCATATCTATCGTAGTTCTTCGTTTATCACCATATTTATCCTTAATTTCTTGTAATTCTTCTTTAATAATACTTAAAACTTTTTCTTCAGAAGCTAAAATTGAACGTAGTTCTTCAATTAATTTTAATAATTCGTTTAATTCGTCTTCAATTTTTCCTCTTTCTAAGCCTGTTAAACGACGTAAGCGCATTTCTAAGATTGCTTCAGATTGAGCTTCAGAAAGATTAAATTTTGACATTAAACCTTGTTTTGCTTCTTCATCTGATTCTGATCCTCTAATAAGTTTTATTACTTCATCAATATGATCTAAAGCTATTTTTAAACCTTCTAAAATATGAACTCTTTTTTCAGCTTTATCTAAATCAAATTGGGTACGGCGAATAATTACTTCTTTTTGATAATCAATATATTTAGATATTATATCTCTGATTCCTAATGTTTTAGGAACTCCATTGTCTAACATTAAGAAAATAATACCATAAGTTGTTTGAAATGCTGTATGTTTATATAATTTATTTAAAATTACTTGAGCATTAGCATCTTTTCTTAAAGTTATAGTTATTTTAATACCATTTTTTAAATCACTGTGGTAATCAGTTATTCCATCTAATACTTTATTATGAACAAGTTCCGCTACTTTATTTTTTAATTCTAAAGTATTTACACCATAAGGAACTTCCGTAATTACTATATATTCTCGACCATTTTTTTCTTCAATTTCGGCTTTTGAACGAATAGTAATGCTTCCACGACCTGTTTCATAGGCTTTTTTAATACCAGCATTACCTAATATTACACCACCTGTTGGAAAGTCTGGACCTTTAATATATTCCATAAGTCCCGCGGTGTCAATATCAGGATTATCTATATAAGCAATACAACCATCAATTACTTCGCTTAAATTATGAGGAGGGATATTAGTTGCCATTCCAACGGCGATACCCATAGTTCCATTTACTAAAATATTTGGAAAGCGAGAAGGTAATACTTCAGGTTCTTTAGTTGTTTCATCATAATTTGGAACAAAATTAACAGTATTTTTATTAATATCTCTTAGTAATTCCATAGAAATTTTAGCTAATTTAGCTTCAGTATAACGATAAGCAGCGGCTCCATCACCATCGATATTACCAAAGTTTCCATGGCCATCTACTAGCATATAACGATAACTAAATGATTGAGCCATACGAACCATTGCTTCATAAATACTGGAATCGCCATGAGGGTGATATTTACCCATAACATCACCAACTATAGTGGCACTTTTACGATGTTGTTTATCAGGTGTTAAACTATTTTGAAGCATATCATATAAAATACGACGATGAACTGGTTTTAAGCCGTCTCGTAAATCAGGAATAGCTCGAGATACGATAACACTCATGGAATACTCTAAGAATGATTTTTTTATTTCATCAACTATATTATTTTTTTCTAATTTATCCATTTTTTACCTCCTAAATATCTAGATTCTCAACATATGTGGCATTACTTTCAATGAATTCACGACGTGGTTCTACTTCTTCACCCATTAATTTTGTAAACATTTCGTCGGCGGCCATAGTATCTTCAACGGTTATTTGCCGAAGAATTCTTTTATTTATATCCATAGTTGTTTCGTTTAATTCTTCAGCATCCATTTCACCTAAACCTTTCATTCTAGCAATATCATATTTAGTATTTGGTGATAAAGTAGCTATATAAGCATCTCTTTCTTCAGCATTTAAAACATATTTAATTGTTTTACCATGTTTTATAACAAAAAGTGGAGGTTGAGCGGCATAAACATGTCCAGCTTCCACGATTGGTCTAAAGAAACGATAGAATAAAGTTAAAAGTAAAACTCTAATATGAGAACCATCAACATCGGCATCGGTCATGATAATGATTTTATTATATCTTAATTTATCAATATTAAATTCTTCACCAATTCCGGTTCCAAAAGCTGTAATTATTGTTCTTATTTCTTCATTTGATAAAGCTCGATCTAATCTAGCTTTTTCAACATTTAAGATTTTACCTTTTAAAGGAAGAATAGCTTGAGTCATACTATCACGACCTTCTTTAGCTGAACCTCCGGCAGAATCTCCTTCGACTAAAAAGATTTCACAAATACTGGCATCTTTACTTTTACAATCGGCTAATTTACCAAAGAAGTTAGAAACATCTAAATCACCTTTACGACGAGTTGCTTCTCGGGCTTTTTTAGCAGCAATTCTCGCTCTAGATGCTGTCATACATTTTTCAATTATTACCTTAGCAACATCAGGATTTTCCATTAAATATCGCTCTAAGCCTTGACCAAAGATATCACTAGCTATTTTCCGAACTTCACTGTTACCTAACTTGGTTTTGGTTTGACCTTCAAATTGAGGATCTGGATGTTTACATGATATAATCATAGCTAAACCTTCGCGGCAATCTTCACCACTTAAAGCTTCATCTTTTTCTTTTAGTATTTTAGCATTACGAGCATAATTGTTAATGATTCTAGTTAATGCATTTTTAACACCATCTTCATGAGTTCCACCTTCATAAGTATTAATATTATTAGTAAAAGAATAAAGATTGGTATTATATGAATCATTATATTGCATAGCTACTTCTACACTTATATTATCAACTGTACCATCAACATAAATTATTTCTTCATGTAATGGTTGTTTATTACGATTAAGCATACTAACATATTCAATAATACCACCATTATAGCAGAATACATCACTTTTATCTGGTACACGTTCATCAATTAAAGTAATTCGAAGACCTTTATTAAGAAAAGCTAATTCTCTTAAACGGGTAGCTAAAGTCTCATAATTAAATTCAGTTGTTTCTTTAAAGATTGTTGGATCAGCTTTAAATGTTACTGTTGTTCCTGTTCGATCTTTAGAACAGTTTTCTATTACTTTCATAGGTTCGCAAGGCGTGCCACCATGTTCAAATCGTTCATAATGGACTTCACCATCTCGATAAACTCGAACTTCAAGCCAACTTGAAAGAGCATTTACGACACTTGCTCCAACACCATGAAGACCTCCACTTACTTTGTATCCGCCTCCACCAAATTTTCCACCAGCATGAAGCACAGTAAATATAGTTTCAATCGTGGATAATCCTGTTTTTTCGTTGATACCTGTTGGCATACCACGGCCATCATCTTTAACAGAAACTGAATTATCTTTATGAACTACAACTTCAATATCATCACAGTATCCCGCTAAAGATTCATCGACGGCATTATCTACAATTTCCCAAACTAGATGATGTAATCCTTTTTCACTAGTTGTTCCTATATACATACCGGGGCGTTTTCGAACTGCCTCTAAACCTTCTAATACTTGAATATCACTATCTGTATAATTATTTTCCATTTTGGACCTCCTCAATAATTTTGCCATAATTACATTTAAATATTTTGGATTTTGATAATAATTTAAGATCAATATTATCAATATCTGTGGTTGTTATAAATGTTTGCATATCATTATCTATTAATTTTAAAATATTATTAATTTTTTCTTTATCTAGTTCACTAAATAAGTCATCTAAAATTAATATTGGTTTTTTATTTAAAACTTGTTCAATATTTTTTATTTCCGCTAGTTTAAATGCAATAACACTATTTTTTTGTTCACCAACTGAAGAATATTCTTTAACTATTTCGTTATCCACAATAAATTCTATATCATCATGGTGAGGACCAAACAATGTTTTGCCAAACATTATTTCCCGGGAAATATTTTTTTGATACATTTTTAGTAAAGTTTCTTTATCTTTTTTTAAATATTCACTTTTATAATTTATAGATAATGATCCTTTTTTAGTAATTGTATAATATATATCTGTTATATAAGAATTGATATTTGCTATAAATTCTTGACGCGATTTAACTAAATTCATTCCAACCTCTATTAATTGTTCAGTTAAAATTGTTAAAAAAGCATTAGCAGATATATTTTTTTTGTTTAAAACTTTTAAATAAGAATTTCTTTGTTTTAATATCTTATTATAATTAGTTAAATTAATTAAATAATTTTTATCAATTCCAGATATTTCAATATTTAAAAGTTTTCGTCTGGTCATAGGGGTATCTTTGATTATTTTTAAATCATCAGGATTAAACACTATAATATTAATTTTCGCCATATAATCACTTATTTTAGTTATTTTGGTATTATTTATTTTAATACGTTTACCATTATCATTTATGATAATTTTATAGTTATTTGTAATATTATCTTTAATTGTTCCTTCAATTTTAGCAATATTTTTACCTTTTTTGATAACTACAGTTTCATTTCCTAAACGAAATGTTTTAGTTAAAGCTAACATATATATTGCTTCAACTAAATTGGTTTTACCCATGCCATTTAAACCATATATAATATTAGTGTGTTTAGAAAAATTAATATCAAGTGATTCATAATTTCGAAAATTTAATAATTTTAAACTGCTGATTTCCATTTTTAAGTACCTACTTTGCTCAAAATTTAAAATAAGTGGTATTGGTGTACTCCTATACCTATAGATATTATAGCATATTTAAGCGGTTTTTTAAAGGTATTTTTTATTATTTCGACCTCTTAAAACTGATTCTAATCGGGTTGCTCGTAAAACTTGTTTATCAAAAATACTAAAACTAATATTAATAGTAACTTTTTTATGATTTTTAAATTCAATCATTACCTTATTATTAGTTGTTTGGTAGTAATTTAAGATATTATTTAAATTAACCCAAATACATTCTTTGTTTCGAATAGAATGGGTAGGAATTAAAATTATATTTAATTTATCATTTATAATTATTGGGGGTTTATAATTAGTTCCTATTAAATATGAACTTCCTTTTTGGCGACCTTCAAGACTTGAACCATAGTAAAAACAATTGGCTGCAACAATCTTGGAAGAATTTTCATTTAATAAAAATGAATTATTATGCTCTAATATTTTAGTATTATTTTTATATGGTATTAAAGCAAGGGTTTTTTCGTTAATAATATATGGCATAAAAATGCCCTCCTTTCATGAAATATTTATGTTATATCACAAAAAGAGAGCGAAATTTGTCGAATATTGAGATTTTTGCTAAATTAATAAGTTTTTATTGGTAAAATTAGCTGAATTAGGGATTCATCTGTTAAAGATTTAACAATTAAAGGCTTAACATCACTGTTTAATAATAGCAATATTTCTTCTTCTTGCATGGTTTTTATAGCTTCTAACATATATTTAGAAGAGAAAGATATTTCTAATTTTTCTTTATTATTTGTTTCAACAGTTAATTGTTCTTCAACTTTACCTATTTCAGATGCAAAGGAATTAATAAGCATTTTAGTATTATCTAAAGTCATTTTTACAATATTTTTATCTTTGCCTTGAGTTAAAAGAGCCGCTCTATCTATTGCATCATTGAATTCACGTTTATTAACTTTAATAATATAAGCAAATTCACTTGGAATTAAATTAGAAGTATTAGGATAACTACCATTTAATAAATTAGTTTGAAAATTAATAGTTTTATATTTAAATAATACTTTATTATTAAAGATATGAATTTCTAAATCAGTATCATCTGTGATTATTCTTTCTAATTCCATAATATTTTTACCTGGAATAACTATTTCAACGTCTTTAGCTACTTCATTAGTTAATTTAATATTCTTTTTGGCTAAACGATAAGAATCAGTTGCGACTATTTCTAAATCATCTTTCATAAATTTAAAGTTTACTCCAGTTAAAATTGGGCGTAATTCTTGATTAGATATAGCAAATACTGTTTGATTAATGATTGTTTTAAAAACATCACCTTTAATAAAGATAGGATCTTTACTTTCTTCAAGACGAACATCTGGATAGTCATTAATATCTAAACAATTAAGGTTATATTGGTTACTATCTGTATAAATTTTTACTTTTAAGCCATCTATAACTTCAAAATTAATTAATTCGCTAGGCATTTTTTTAACGATATCAATTATGTATTTACTTTGGATAATTATTCCTCCAAGATTATTTACTTGATTAATATCTTTTGTTTCAATTAAAGTTTTGATAGTTAGTTCTGAATCACTTGCGGTTAAGTATAAACCTTCATTAGTTAATTCAAATTTGATTCCATTTAAAACAGGAATAACATTTTTGGTTGATATAGCTCTTATAACATTGTTTAATCCTTCTAAAATAACATTTTTTTCAATTGTAAATTTCATATTTCATTCCTTCTTTCTAAAAATATTTATATTTATTATACTGTTGATAATGTTTGTAAGTTTATTAATGCCTTTATTTAAGCGATTTATTTAATTTTTTATTGTTAGTAAGTAACTCTTTATTAACATTATTTTAATTAGTTATTTACAATTTAGATTTTATTTCTTTTATTGTCCTTTCTAATTCAGCATTGTTTTGGAGTTCTTTTTCAATCTTATCACAAGCAAATATGACAGTTGAATGATCACGTCCGCCAAATTCTAAACCAATTCGAGGGAAAGTTTCATCCGTTTCAATACGACACAGGTACATGGCTAGTTGTCTTGGATGAGCAACTTTATTACTTCTTTTTTTACCTTTTAAATCGTCAATTGTTATATTGTAATGGCTCGCGACAGCATTTTGAATTTTGGTAATATTATTGTTAGAATAAATATTCTTATTAACAAAATCTTTTAAAGCTTCACAGGTAAATTCTAAATCGATGGTTTTTGGAACAATCATAGCAGTGTAAGCCATCAATCTATTTATAGCTCCTTCTAGAAAACGTATATCATTTTGACAAGCATTAGCAATATATTCGATACTTTCTTCTTTTATTAAATTAGCAATACTGGTGTTTTCAATTTTTTTTCTAATAATACGACAGCGAAGATCAAAGTCGGGAGGATAGATATCAACAGGTAATCCCCACATAAATCTAGATCGAAGTCGTTCTTCTAAAATTTTTAAATCATCAGGAGATCTATCAGAACTAATAATTATTTGTTTATTGGATTGATGTAAATAATTAAAAGTATTAAAGAATTCTTGTTGAGTTTTTTCGGCTCCTACTAAGTATTGAATATCATCAATTATTAATACATCAACATTTCGATATTTATTTTTAAATTCAGTTGCATATTCAATTGTATTTTTATTGTCGGGATTAGCAATATTGGTATATTCGGTCATAAATTCATCACAGGTGCAATAAAGAACTTTTCGATTAGAGTTTTCTGTAATAAAATTTCCTATCGCATGCATTAAATGAGTTTTACCAAGACCACTTTTGCCATAAATAAATAAAGGATTATGAATTCTACCAGGTGCTTCAGCAACGGCCATCGCAGCTACTTTAGCTAAACGATTAGTATCTCCAACAACAAAATTTTCAAAATTTAAATCAGGATTAAGATTTGATTCAAACTTTTTTTGATTAGTATCATTTTGAGGAATTTCTTCGGGTAAAGTTTTTATTTCTTCTTCTAAAACAAATGATATATCATAATTTATATTAGTTATATTAAATAAAGTTTGTTCGATTAAATTATAATAGTTATCACCAAGCATTTTTTTATGAATTTCCATAGGAACTTCAAATGTAATTTTGGTATCAGTGATGGTTATAATTTTTAAATCATTAAACCAGGCATGAAATGATGCTGGATTTATTTCAGTAAAAATATTGTCGAGAAACATTTTTAATAATTCATCTTTTTCCAAAAACCTCACCCCGCAGTCTATGTCTTGTAGATTAATTGTAACGCATTTTTTGTCGAAATTCCACCCTAAAATGAATAAAAATTTAAATTGTTAGTTATTAACAAGTTATAAACAGCAATTTAGCTTTATAATATCAAAGAAAAAGATATTTATCAACACTTTCCACAAATTTTTCGACATTTTTTTTAACAATTAACTTTTTAATTTTTAGATTTAAATGTTAATTATGTTTATAACTTATTTAAAATATATTTTTTTATTAGAATTTATAAAGTAATTTTAAATTTTAAAAAATGTTAATAATTAAAGAGTTATTAACTTTTAATTAGAAATAAGATGTGAATAAGATATTCAAGGATAAGTTTTTAGAAATGTTAGTTGTTAATAAGTTGTTTATAGAAAAATTTATCCACATTATCCACATTTTATTGTTGATAAGTTTTTAATAGGAAATATTTTATAAAAGATTATATGGATAAGTAAATATTAAACTTTTTACTTATTTAGCTAAAAATCTTGACTAATTCTCAATAAAATATTATAATTAAACCAATTGAGTTTTTAAGGAGGTGCAAGTTTATGAAAAGAACATATCAACCTAATAATCGTAAAAAAGCTAAAAAGCATGGATTTTTTGCTCGTAAAGAAACTAATATTTTAAAAAATAGACGTAAAAAAGGTCGTAAAGTATTAAGTAAGTAACCACATTTTAGCGTGGTATTTTTTTTCTTAATATTCAGATGGAAGTGAAAAAATTTTGAAAAAATATGAAATTATAAAGAAAAATATAGAATTTAATGATATAATTAATAAAGGAAGTTTATTAAAAAATAATTGTTATAATATATATTATAAGGATAGTAATTTAAATTATCCAAGGTTTGGACTAGCAATTAGTAAAAAAATAGGTAATGCTGTAGAAAGAAATAAAATAAAAAGACAACTTCGAAATTTAATTGATATTAATAAGGATAAATTTAAAAATAAAGATTATATTATAATGATTAGAAAAGAATATTTTGAACTTTCTTTTACCAAAAAAGAAGATAAGTTATTAGAAGTACTTAGAAAGGATAAAAGTTAATGAAAAAAAAGAAAATAATAGTTTTGGTAATGCTTCTTTTAATGCTTACTGGATGTGGCAATAGTAATTATATAATGGATAAAAATAAAACAGTTGAATATGAAGCAACAGGCCAAATACTTCAAAGAGATATTTTATGTAAACCAGTAGATAAAGATTTAGATAAATTGTATCAAAAATACAAAGATCAAACAAAAATTAAATATGATGATTTACCAATGTGTTCTGATTTTAAATTATCTAGTAATAAATCGAATGGAATATGGGAAGGTATATTTGTAAAACCTTTAGCATTTGTTATTTTAAAATTAGGATATTTATTAAATAGTTTTGGAGCTTCAGTTATTATTATAGGACTTTTAATTAGACTTATATTATTACCTATATCTAGAAAAACAATGAAACAATCAAATAATATGAAAAAAGCTCAACCAGAATTAGCAAGAATTGAAAGAAAATATGCTAATAGAACTGATAATGAAGCTATGATTGCTAAATCTCAAGAGATGATGATGGTTTATAAAAAATATAATATTAGTCCTTTTGGAAGTTGTTTGTTAGCTTTTATTCAATTACCTTTATTCTTTGCTTTCTTACAAGCTATCAATAGGGTACCTGCGATATTCGAGGATAAGTTTTTAGGATTAACTTTAGGTAAAACTCCAGTTGTTGGATTATTTGAATATCATGAATGGGCATATTTAATTATTATTATATTAATAATATTTACAACATATTTATCATTTAAAAATGCTATGTCCTCTGGGGGAGCTGGTAATCCAGAGATGGAAAAGCAAATGCAATTTATGTTTAAATTTATGATTATAATGATTTCAGTTGCATCTTTATATTTATCAACCGCTATAGCATTATATTGGATTGCAACAAATGGATTTGTAGTTATTCAAAATTTAGTATTTAAAAAACTCGATAAAAGAGAAGAAGAAAAAGATTTAATAATAAAACCTAATAAAAATTTAAGTAAGAATTCAAAAAAGGATCTTAAAAAGAAAGGAAAGTAGTTTATGAATGTAGTAAAGATGAGTGCTAAAACAAAAGAGGAAGCAAAAGATTTAGTATTAAAAGAATTAAAAGCACAAGAAAATGAAGTTTCCTTAAGTTATAAGGAAGTAAAAGGAGGGCTTTTTAAAGGAACTACTTATGAATGTGAAGGCATTTTAAAGGAAGATGTTATAAATGCGGCTCAAGATTTTTTAAAAAATGTTTTAGAAGCTATGGGTATTGATGTTACTTTTGAAGTGGCTAAAGTCGAAAATACTTATACAATTAAGATGTATTCTTCTGATAATCCTTTAATTATTGGTCATGCTGGTCAAAATTTGGAAGCTTTAAGTGTAATTACTGTTCAATATGTTAAAACTATTTGCAATGATATGCCTAGAATTATTTTAGATGTTGAAGATTATAAAGATCGTCAAATTAAAAGAATTGAAAGGTTAGCTAAAAATTTGGCAAGAGAAGTATTAAAAACTAAAGTTGATGTAGAAATGGATAATATGAATTCTTATGAAAGAAGAGCAGTTCATAACATTCTTACTGATTATAAAAATATTGAAACAGAAAGTGTTGGAGAAGAACCTAATAGACATGTAGTTATTAAATATAAAGGTTAATAAATTGGAAGATAAATTAAAAATATTAGGGATTATTGAAAATTAAATTTAATTTAGATAAGTAGAGAAATTATTCTTTACTTTTTTTAAAAATTATTTGTGAAGTTATACTTCATGTTTTAGGTATTTAACCTTTAAATAATGTTGTGCATTTATATGAAGTGGTACTTCATGTGTTGAGGATGATATTGTATATTTTGTTTGGTAAATGATTCTTTAAAGTGATAATTAAAATAAAATATAAATGTGAAGTACAACTTCTGGTATTTAAGTGTTTGTATTAATTTTTATGATAGTAATTTTTAGTGAAGTAGTACTTCTGGTTTTTGATGTACAATTTTGGAGAAGAAAATAGAATTATATGGTTAATTTTGAACTTTTTCACAAATTATTTGTAATTACATACTTTATAATAGGTGATAAACATGGATGATAGAGCTAAAAAAAGAGTAGTAATTGATCCAGGTCATGGAGGTATCGGTTAAATCCAAAAATAGAAGAAATGGCTATTTTGGTAAGCAAATACAAGGGTTTAAGGTACTTGATAAAAGTATCTTTTATTTTGCAAAAATATAAGAAAGAGAGGATGATATAATGAATTATGGAA
>CANQMC010000006.1 GCA_947624855.1 uncultured Bacilli bacterium
TTTATTTTAATTCTTTTTATCTTTTTTGGTCAAATTAGACAAAAAATTATTTAATTAAAAAGAACACTATGTGCTCTATTTTAAACTATAAAACTTTTTAACTTCTTTAATTGAAAGTTCACGATATTCACCACTTTTTAAATTACCAATATCTAAAAAAGCTATTTTTATTCGTGATAATCTAATTACCGGATGTTTAATTTTTTCAAATATTTTTTTTACAATATGATTGCGACCTTCATTAATAGTTATTTCAATTAAAGATGTTTGTTTTTCTTTATTTTTATCTTTTATTTTAAAATCTATGATATTTACTTGGCGATTATCAATTGTTATACCATTTTTAAGGCGAATGATATCTTCTTTGTTAAGTAATCCTTCAATTTTAGCAATATAAGTTTTAGGAATATGATAGGAAGGATGCATAAGTAAATTGGCAAAATCACCATCGTTAGTTAAAATAACTAAACCCGTAGTGTCATAATCAAGTCTTCCGATGGGATATATTCTTTTGTCTGTATCAATAAAATCTAAAACTGTTTTTCTTCCTTTATCATCACTAACACTAGTGATAACCCCTCTTGGTTTATTTAAAACATAATATACTTTGGATATATCTCTATTTATAGTGGCACCTTCTACTTCAATAATATCATTGCCATTTACTTTTATTCCTAGTTCTTTTACTATTTTTCCATTCACTCTTACTTTACCTTGAGTTATTAATTCTTCAGCTTTTCTTCGAGAAGTTATGCCACTTTGAGCAATTATTTTTTGTAATCTTTCCATATTAATACCTAAATAGCATATAGCTTAAGAAAGCCACTAGTAATATTAAAACTACTAAACCATTTATTCTTTCTATTTTTTTAGATTTTCCAGGTATTCCTAAAGCACAAGTAATTAAATAACCACCAATTAGACCACCAATATGAGCAAAATTATCAATGCCTTTTAAAGTAAAGCCGATAATTAAGTTAATAATGATAATGGGAATAACTTGACTTTTTAAAACAGAACCAAGATATAAACGATAATGATAACCAAAGTATAATAATGAGCCTAAAAGACCAAATATAGCACCACTGGCTCCAGCAGAAATGCTATTATGAACAACTGCCGAAAGTAAAGATCCTAAAATTCCACTTCCTAAAAAAACTAGTAAATATTTAGTTCTTCCTAAAAAACCTTCAAGTTGTTTACCAATAATATATAAAGCATACATATTAACTAATAAATGTAAAATACCTATATGAAGGAATATAGAAGTAGCAAAACGCCAAATTTGACCTTCAAGAATTAATGGTTTATAATTAGCACCAAACATTAATAAAGTATTGATGTCTTCACTACCATTACCTAAGATATACATTAAGATAAAAACAATAATACATATACCTATTAAAATAGGAGTAATGATGGTTTTTTTAGGTTCAAAGACACGAGTAAATTCACGATTGTTTTCAATAGCTTTGGCATTTATATCATTTGTTACATTTAAAATTAAATCTAATCCTTCTTTATTTAAAAGTTTATTTTTAATATTAGGAAAAATAGCTAATAGATTTTTATCTTCTATTATTTCTTTTATATCTTTAAATTTAATAGATGATATATTTTTAGGTTCATCATTTATTTCTACATTATCTCCAACATTAAGTAAAATATTTAGTGTATTAACATTTAAAGATAAAGTTTTTTTCTTAATTTGATTCATAACATTTTTAGTTTTGGTAATATCAAAATTAAATTGTTCTTTATTATGAATATAATTAGAATTAATCCTTATAATTCGATATGGTCCATCAACATTTTCAAGCCATATTTCATCTTTTGTTCCTCTTACCATGATAGGGCTATAATTTTCTTCAGTTATAAAGTAATGAACTAGAGCCATAAGTATTTCATCATTTCTATTTAAAATTGTAAAATTCAATTCTATCACCTCAAGTACTATTATTTTAATACAAAACATATATTTAGTAAAGAGGTGTTTTGATGAGTATTTTATTTTATTTGACATTTATTGTACTAATTTTTCTAATATCTTATTATTATGTCTATCAAAACTATCTTACTAAAAATAATTTATTTATAATAATTTTAAATTTTTTATTTTTAGGAATATTACCTCTTTATTATTTTTATTTTAAAGATAATATTTATAGTTTAATTATTAGTTTTTTTCTTCTTTTAAGTGCTTTTTTTCTTAATTTAAATATTAAAAAGATTTATTATTATACTAAAATATTACCTTTGTTTTATTTTATTCTTACTATATTTTTATTTATATTGATATTTTTAAAAATTTAATCTTCTATTTCTTTTAAAAAATCTGAAAAATATTGGGGAAGTGGACATTCAAAAGCCATTTCTTTTTTGGTTATTGGATGAATAAACTGCATTTTATAGGAATGTAAGAATTGACCAAATTCCGTAGCTTTATCTTTAGAATATACTGGATCATTATGAATTGGATAACCAATGTAAGCCATATGAACACGAATTTGATGGGTTCTTCCTGTTTCTAAAATACAACTAACTAATGTGTATTTTGCATATCTTTTTAAAACTTTTAGATTAGTTACGGCATGCTTACTGTTAATATCGGTTACTGTCATTTTTTCACGATTATTAATATCTCGCCCGATTGGAGCATCAATGGTGGCACTGTTACTTTTAAAAACACCATTTAATAAAGCTAAATATTCTCTTTTTATACGTTTATTTTTAAAATCATCAGCTAAAATTTCATGAGCTTTATTAGTTTTAGCAATTAAGATAAGACCACTGGTATCTTTATCTATACGATGGACTATACCAGGACGAAAATCGCCACCTAAATCACTTAAATTTTTAGTGTAATACATAAGACCATTAACTAAAGTGTTTTGATGATTGCCACTTCCAGGGTGAACTACTAAGCCACTTGGTTTATTTATAACCATGATATATTGATCTTCATAAACTATATCTAAAGGCATTTTTGTAGGTATTATATCTATATCATTTTTAATTTCATCTTCTTTTATTAATATTTTATCTTGTAAAGCTATTTTATAACTAGCTTTTACTTTTTTTTCATTTACTAAAATTAAAGCTTGATCTATTAGTTTTTGAATAAATTCACGGGAATAATCAGTATGATCACTTAAATATTTATCAATTCTAATTCCTTCTTCTTCACTTATTATTATCATGTTTTTTATCTTCTCCTTTTATAATTCCTATAATTAATAGAATAACTCCGATAACAATGGCACAATCGGCAATATTAAAAATGGGATAATCATAACTAAAAATTTTAAAATCTAAATAATCTCTAACATAACCAAGAAACATTCGATCAGCTAAATTGGATAATATTCCTCCATATAAACAAGCAAATGCTATATTATTTCGTAAATTATTTTTAAAACTAAACATAAATTTAATTAATAAAATTAAAGCTATTATTGAAAAAATAATAAATAAATAACTTTGATTTTCTAAAAGATTCCAAGCTCCTCCAGTGTTATGAACAACAGTTATATAAAAAAAGTTTTTGATAACGACAACACTTTCATTTAATTTAAAATATATTTCTGTGAGGCTTTTAATTATTTGATCAAATATTAAAATAAAGATTGCTATGATATAAGTCTTTTTATTCAATTTTATCACCACCTACATTATAACATATTTTTATAAATCTACCAAGATAACATCTTCTCCTATTTTAGTAATCTGAGAAAATTTGACATTTATTTCTGGTTCATTTTTAAAAAAACGACGAAAAAAATGTTTATTCATAACTAAAAAATAGATAATATTACCTTCACTGTTTAATTCAGCATCAACAATAACTCCTAAATGTTTACCATCATTAACGTTTACTACCATTTTTAATTGTAAATCACTTAAACGCATTATACCACCCTTTTAAATTATAGTCTTAAATTAAAAAAAATAGTAATATTACTATTTAATCATTCTTTTTAAACTTAAAATGGCATTTTTTTCAATTCGAGATACTTGAGCTTGAGAAATATTTAAAGATTCGGCTATTTCCATTTGGGTTTTTCCAACAATATATCTTTCAATTAAAATTTCTCTTTCTCTTTCTTTAATTTTTTCTAGTCCTTTTCGAAGAGATATAAGCATATCTTTATCATTGTTTAATTCTTTTTTATCCGCAATTTGATCTTGTAAATAAATGGTATCCCCACCGTCATTATATATTGGTTCAAAAATACTCATGGGTTCTTTTAAACTATCTAAAGCATAGGCTATTTTATATTCGGGAACTTCTAATTCTTTAGCTATTTCAGCATTAGTTGGTTCTTTGCCATATTTATTAAAATATTTTTCTTTATAATTAATAATACTATAAGCTAAATCTTTGATACTTCTACTTACTCTAATGCTGGTATTATCTCTTATATATCTTTTTATTTCTCCAAGAATTAAAGGAACAGCATAGGTTGATAATTTTAAATTAT
The DNA here is from genome assembly GCA_947624855.1 of uncultured Bacilli bacterium. Taxonomy (GTDB): domain Bacteria; phylum Bacillota_I; class Bacilli_A; order RF39; family UBA660; genus Caccenecus. Next base: position 4,482 of record CANQMC010000006.1, read on the forward strand.
AGGATAAATCAAAATTATCGATAGCTTTAATTAAGCCTATTACTCCTACTTGAAATAAATCATCCATGTTGTAATTTCCTTTATTAAAGCCTCTTAATATACTTAAAACTAATTTTAAATTGCCATTTATTAGTTCTTCTTTGGCTTTAAGATCACCTGCTTGATATCTTTTAAATAAAGAGGTCATTTCACTTGAAGTTAAAACTTTTAAATCATTAGTATTAATGCCTGTTATGTCAACTTTATATCTAGCCATTTAAAACTCCTTTCTACTTTATTAGTGCGTAAAAAGAAGCTTTTTTATTCATTTAAAGGGGATTTAAATCAATTTCTAATAAAATATCTTTATTAGGAGCATATATTTCTTCTAATTCTTTTAAAGTATTTTTAAGTTTATTATCAAAACGATATTTGATAGTAATATTAAAATAATAAATATTTTTAATTTTAAAATTAAGGGCAGTTGATGGGCCTAAAATAATACTTGATTTATCTAAATTATTTTCTAAATAGTTTTTGATTTTATTAGCATTTAAACTAGCTTTTTCATATTCTTTACTTCCTATTTTAAGATCTATTAAAAAGTAATAAGGAGGATATTTTAATCTTTTTCTTATTTGCATTTCTTTTTTATAAAAAGTATCATAATCATGATTTATTAAACATTTTAAAGTTTCATTATCAGGATTAAATGTTTGAATAATAACTGTTCCTTTTTTAGAACCTCGACCAGCTCGACCTGCAGTTTGAGAAAGTAGCGCAAAGGTTTTTTCATTACTTCTATAATCAGGTATATTTAAAGTCATATCAGCATTAATAATTCCTACTAAAGTACAATCAGGAAAATTAAGACCTTTACTAACCATTTGGGTGCCTATTAAAATATTATATTTTTTATTTTGAAAATCTTCAATTATTTTTTCATGCATTCCTTTATTAGTAGTTGTATCAGCATCCATGCGAACTATTTTAGCTTGAGGATATTTTTCTTTTATAATATCTTCTAATTTTTCTGTTCCCATACCCATATAATTTAAACCTTTTTCTTTACAACTAGGACATATATCATCTTTTATTTTAGTATAACCACAATAATGGCAACGAAGATGATTAGAACTTTTATGATATATTAAGGAAACTTCACAATAGGGACATTTATAGGTAAATCCACAGTTACTACACGTTATAATAGTGGAAAATCCCCTTCTATTAAGTAATAAAATAACTTGTTCTTCATTTATTAAACAATTTTTAATTCTATTATCTAATTCTTCACTAATAATAAAATTTCTTTTGGCTATTTCTTCAGTCATATCAACTATTTTACATTCTGGCATTTTTTCGTTATTTGCTCGATTTTTTAAAGTAAGTAAAGTATATAAGCCTTTACTAGCTCGAGCCATAGTATCTAATGAAGGAGTTGCACTTCCTAATACTAAAGGACAATTATGATAAGAACAACGTTTACTAGCTACGGCAGCAGCTTGATATTTTGGGTTATTTTCTTGTTTATAAGTTTCACTGTGCTCTTCATCAATAATTATAATACCTATATTTTCTAAAGGTGCAAATATAGCACTTCTAGTACCTATTACAATATGGACATCTTTATTTAATATTTTTAGATATTCATCATATTTTTCGCCTTTGGAAAGCCCACTGTGGAGGATAGCTACATCACTTCCAAAATAACTATAAAAGATATTAATAATTTGACTAGTTAAACTAATCTCGGGTACTAATAATATAGCTGTCTTACCATTATTTACAACTTCTTTAATAAGATTTATATATACTAAAGTTTTACCACTCCCTGTTACACCATATAATAAAAAAGTAATATTTTGATTTAAAGAATCTTTAATAGAATTAAATACATGTAATTGTTCAGAATTTAATATTTTTTTATCTTCTTTTATTTCTTTAGCTTTAATTCGATATTGTTTTTCATTAATTATTTTAATTAATCCTAATTTTTCTAATTCTCTAGTACTAGCAGAATCTAATTCTTTTTTATTTATTTTAAATTCTGTTAATAATCTTTCTAAAATTAAAACTTTTTTACCACGATGAGTATCTATATATTCATATATTTCTTTTTCAGGTTTGTTTAATGTAACATATTTTAAATATTTATTATAGTTACTTTTTTGATCTTTTATTTTAAGGGCACTAGGTAACATTGTTTGATAAGCTGTTATTAAATTACATAATGTTGTTTCTTTTAAATATTTACCTAATTCTAATAATTCTTCATTTAATATTAAGAATTCATCTTCAATGCGACATATTTCTTTTAATTCATAATTTCCTTCATAACTATTAGTTATATTTAAGACAATTCCATGAACTAATCTTTGATTAAAAGGCACTAAAACTTTCATTCCAATTTTTAAAGTGTTTTTTAAATGTTCTGGAACTTTATAAGTAAATGCTTTATCTAAAGTCTTTACCGGATATTCAATTATACAATATGCATACATTTAGAGCCCTCCTATCTATATAATATATCATTTTATAATTGTTTGTCAAATAAAAAATTCTTTAATATAAAGAATTTAAAACACTAGAACTAAATGAATTGGTAGTTCCGCCATGAGTATCATAGCAGTCATTAATGATAAAGAATGCTTTTTTATCGATGGCTAAAATTATTTCTTTAAACATATAGTAATTTTTTGTTGGAACAACACACATTAAGACATCTTGTTTTTTCTTTGAATATCCTCCTTTAGCTGACATAACTGTAACTCCTAAGTGTAATTCATTTACAATTAAATTCATAACTTTTTCTTGTTTATTGGTATAAATAATAAATAATTTACTACTAGATATACCTATTAAGATTCGATCAACTAAAATACTTGAAATATATAAAATTATGATAGCATATATAACACGATTAAATCCTAAGACAATACCACCAAATAAAATAATTATTATATTACAAATAAATGAAGCTTTACCTTCAGGCATATGTAAATATTTAACTAAGATAAGCATGATTATATCCGAGCCACCGGTGTTATAGCCCATTTTATAAATAAGGCCACAAGCTAAGCCATATAAAATACTACTAAATAAAATGGTAGTAATAAAATCTTCAAAAGCAAAATAATTTATTAATAAATCACTTAATGGTTCAGTAAAAGTAATCATTATTGGATATAAAAGACTACCTACGATTGCAGCTTTGGTTTTACCAAGACCAAAAACAGCAAAACTTAAGATTAAAAGTAAAAAAGTAACAATATAAATAAACATTTGATCATTCCATCCCAATAATTTATTAAAAATTATGGCAAGACCACTTACACCCCCGATAACTAAATCATTACGGGCTAAAAAAAGATTATAGTTTAATGCTAAAAGAAAGATTCCTATTATCATAAAACATAAATTCTTAATTTTATTTTTATCTAATATTTTGTTAATTAATTTTGTAATATCCATATTTATCCTACTTTCTAATTAAATAATAATTTTATTTTTTTTATTTGTCAACATAAAACACTAAACTTTTTCATATATTTTTACGAGGTGATAACATGAATGGTAATTTTTTTAGTAATCCAACATTCCCTAACAATAATACAATAGAAAGCCCTCCAGGAAATATTAATTTTTCTAATACGAGTTTACCAATGGAACAAAGTTTTATTGAAAATATTTTACGGCTTAATAAAGGTAAAAAGGTAAAAGCTTATTTTTCTTATCCTGATTCAACGGAATGGCGAGATAAAATATATGATGGAATTGTGGAAGAAGCAGGTCGTGATCATTTAATTATGAGTGATCCAAAAACTGGTAATTGGTTTTTACTACGAATGATTTATTTAGATTATGTAGAATTTGAAGAAAGAATCAATTATAATCATGATTATTCTGAAAAAACGTTTTAAGCGTTTTTTTATTTGTAATAATTAAAATATTTTTTTTCTTCACCTAAGGTTGTAGACCTACCATGACCAGGATATATTTTGATATCATCAGGATATTTAGATATTAAATCTAAACTATTTAACATATCTATTTTACTAGAATTTTCAAAATCATATCTTCCGATAGTGTGATAAAAAAGAAAATCACCGGTAAACATTATTTTTTCTTCTTTAAAATAGAAAGTTAAACTATCAGGGGTATGTCCTGGAGTTTTAATAATGGTATATTTAAAACTATTACTATTATGGCTATTATGGTTAATATTATAATAGTTTTCTAATTCGGTTAAAGCTTCAATATGATCAAAATGATGATGAGTAACTAATATTTCTTCTACTTTTAAATTAGCACAATTTTCGATAATTTGTTTACTATTAGCGGCAGGATCAATTATTATACATTTAGCGTTTTTAATTACTATATAACAATTAGTGGCTAATTCTCCTAAAATTAATCTTTTAATTTCCATTATTCAACAATACTTTTAACAAATGAATATTCGCCATTTTGGCCTTTTTTTAAAACAATTGTAACAGTACTTCCCTTTTCTAAATATTTTTCATAATCATCATCATTTGCTAATATTTCTTTTTTTGTTAAATCTTTATAAATTTTGGAAGAAGTTAAAACTATATCTTCTTCTGTTTCTTCATATATATTTTCTAATAAAATTTGATTTTCGACAAGATATAAATAATTATCTTTTCCATAGGCTTCTTTTAATTTAGCATGTCTTTCATAACAAGTAGAGGCTCCTGTACAACCATCAATACCTGTTAAATTTAATATTAAATTATTATTTTCATATTCTACTTCTATTGCTCCTTCAGTTAAAATTTTAGCTACATTATTTTTAGTGTTTACATAAACAAAACTTTTAGTTAAACCTTTAAATTCTTCATTAAACATATTTAAATAATATTTTTTAAAATTAGACATATTAACTTGAAAACTACCTATTCCTTCGGTTGGTATAGCTGTTAGATCATTATCATTTAAATGTCTTAAAGCTCTTATTATTTTACTTTCTTCAGTTAGATTTTCTTTAGATGTGGATTTATTACTTATATCTTCTTTATACATATCTCCAGTTTCATCAGAAAATAATTTATAATTTTCTAAAATAAGAGGATCATTTAAATTATAAGTTGTAGTAGTTTTCGTATTTTTTTCTTTAAAACCAATAAACATGATTATTAATCCAATAATAAATAGTATAACTATAAGTATAATTAATATTTTAAATAATATTTTTTGCATTATTATTACCTCTAATTCTAAATACATAATACTATTAAAAAAAAATTTAGTCAAGTGGCAGAATAATAATTTTATTTTTAAGAATTTTATGTTATACTTTTATTAGGTGATAGTATGTTGTGGATTACAATAATTTTAATTATAATTATAATTTTAGGTTTAGGAGGTATATATTATATTATTACTTTTAATAAACTTAATGATATTAAAACAAAAGTTGATGAAGCTGAAAGTATAATTGATGAAAATTTAAGAGTTAAATATGATACTTTAATTAGAATTAGTAATACTTTAAAAAAGAATATGGATAAAGATAAAAATTATTTTAAAGAATATGAAAAGTTAAGTTCAATGAATATATCTAATTTTGATATGGATCGAAAATTAAATGAAGGTTTTACTTTAATTTTAAAAATGCAAGAAGATTTAAATTTAGAAAAAGATGAAGAATTAAATATTGAAATTGAAAAAATTAAAAGAATAGATGAAAAATTAACAGCGGCGAAAAATTATTATAATAAAAACACTAGTAATGGGAACGCTATAATAAGACGTTTTCCTACTAATGTTATTGCGCGTATTCATAAATTTAAAGTTAAATTATTCTTTGATGGTAAAGATATGGATGATGAAATAATTGATGATTTTAAAATTTAATGCCAATCTATTTCTTTTAAACCATTTTTCTTTAAAAATTCATTAGTTTTGCTAAATGGTTTAGAGCCAAAGAAACCATATCGAGCAGAAAAGGGACTAGGATGAGGACTTGTTAAGATTAAATGTTTGGGGTTAGTTATTAAACTAGCTTTTTCTTTGGCAAAATTTCCCCATAAAATAAAGACTACAGGTTCTTCTTTTTCATTTAAGACTTTAATTATATAATCGGTTAAACGTTCCCAACCAAGTTTACGATGAGAGGCAGGAGTATCTTTAATAACGGTTAAAACAGCATTTAAAAGTAATACACCATTTTTAGCCCAGTTAGTTAAATCACCATTATCTTTAGGAGGTATACCTAAATCATCATATAATTCTTTATAAATATTTTGTAAAGATGGCGGGATTTTTACTCCTTTTTGAACTGAAAAAGATAAACCATGAGCTTCCCCTACTCCATGATAGGGATCTTGGCCTACGATAACTACTCTAGTATCTTGATAACTTGTTAATTTTAAAGCTTCAAAAATATGATCTTTAGGAGGAAAGATAGTTTTAGTTTTATATTCCTCTTCGACTATATGATAAAATCTTTTAAAGCCTTCACTTTCCCATATTATTTTTAATTTTTCATCCCAATCATTACCTATCATTTTACTACCTTCTTTCTATCTAGTTCCACTTCGAGCATTGTTCTTAATATATTCTTGATAATATGCTTCTACATTTAAACTATAATTATCATCTAAAGTGGCAATAGGTCTTTTTAATATATTTTCATAAGTAATTCGATCATTTTCACTTTTTTTAATAAATACTCCCATTATGGAATAACAATTATTGCCTAAGGGTTTTAAAACTATTCTTATTTGATCTTCTTTTAATTCTAAAAAAGATTTTTTTTCATTAGTAAGTTTTTTTAATTTATTAGTTTTTCCTTCTTTAAAATCATTAATTAAATGTAAAATAGCAGTTAAACTTTCTTCACGAATATTTTCTAAATCTTTTATAAAATAACATTTACTAGGTTCTTCACTGTTAGAAGAATAATATAATTTTTTATCAGAACTTGGAATATCTTCAATTTCAATTTCAATTTTCTCTTCTTCATAAATATCATTTTTAATATTATCAAGTAAATTTCTTACAAACATATATTTTTGATATAAAAGTTTATAATCTTCTTTAATATCATTTAAAATAGTTATGTTAAAATAAAAATCTTTTTCTTTTAATATATTAATTAAATTAATTATTTCATCTTGATAATGTTTTAAAACTAAACTATAAATATATTTTGAATCATTACTATTATATATATCTTCAATATTTAAATTATTTTTTGCTTCATTTAGACTATTACTATCAATTAAAGATATTGTTTTAATGGCAACTTGCATTAATTTATCTTTATTTGCATTATCTTTAATCTTTATTTTTTCATATCCTTGATTAATCATATTAATTATTAAAAATAAATCAGGACTAGAAATAGCATCTTTTGGTTGACAATTTCTATTATGAATTTTAATTCTTTCAATTATATTTATTAAATCAGTATTAGAAATATTTTCTTCTAATAAAATATCTTTTATGTAATCAATTAAATCTAATTTAATTATTTGATTATATTTTAGTGAATTTTTGATCATTTTTAATTTTTCATATCTTATATTTTCAATTTTAATTTGTTCTTTTAAAATAAATAAATCAGATTTTAAAGTCGCTATGGCAGGTTCTAAATTATGATTATCAATTTTATAGTTATATTTCTTTTCTAAAATGTTTTGAGCTTCTTTAGAAACTATACCTTTATTTAATAATTCAATTATGTTTTCATGTAAAGCTATTTGATTATGTAAATTATTTATTTTAAAATAAGATGTTGATATTTTAAAATTTATTATATGTTTTAAATCTGTTAAATTCATTTTATTTTCCTTTCTATTTATGATAAGATTCATTATTGATTATTTTAAAAGATCGATATAATTGTTCTAAGAGTATACCTCTAAATAAGCCATGAGGAAAAGTAAATTTAGAAAATGATAAAGCTAAATTACTTCTATTTTTAATAAAAGAACTTAAACCTAAAGATGATCCTATTATAAAGGTAATGGTACTATAATTGGTAAATGTTTTATCTATTAAAGTAGCTAATTCTTCACTGGTTAAACTTTTACCAGTAATTTCTAATGTTATAACATAATCAGTAGAATTTATATATTTATTGATGTTTTGGCCTTCTTCATCTAAATTATTTGTATCTTTTAGTTCAATTAATTCTATTTTATGGTATTTATTTATTCTTGTTAGATAATCATTAACTAATTCAGTTAAGTATTTTTCTTTTAATTTACCTAAACATATTATTTTTATCATACTTCAATCACATCACTTATAATATCTTGTTTAGCACATTTTATATCAGTGAAATTAATGTTATATTCTTTAAATGTTTCATTTATTTCTTTTAAAGCTAATTCTTCAGTATTATTAGTATCTGATAAATGCATTAAATAAATTTTTTTAGTGTTATCACCAATTAATTTTGTTAAATAAACACTGCAAGAACGATTACTTAAATGACCATAGTCAGATAATACTCTTTGTTTTAACCAATCAGGATAAGGACCATGTGTTAATTTTTCGATATCATGGTTACTTTCAAATAAATAAATATTTTTATTTTTTAAATATTTAAAATTTTTTTGATTAACATAACCTGTATCTGTTACATACGCTACCGAACTACCATTATTTTCAAAAACAAAATTTCTGGAATCTGTAGCGTCATGACTTGAATGAAAGCAAATAACTTTTAGATTATCTAAAATAACTTCATCTTCATAAATTAATATATGTTCATAATCATGAATATCAGTTAATTCTTGAAACATGGGTTTTGAGATAACAATACAAGGATTATATTTTTTTAAAAAGGTTTTTAAGGCGGATATGTGATCATCATGTAAATGGCTAATAAATATGTAATCAATTTCTTCAGGGTTTATGCCTATACTATGTAATTTTTCGACAATGTATTTACGATTTTTACCTATATCAACTAATATTTTATATTTATCTGTTTCAATATATGTAGAATTACCCCCTGAACCACTGGCTAAAATACATACTTTCATTATTGATATAACCTCATTGGATTAAAATAGTTGGTTGGAGAGCTTTGACCGACTGCAAAGTGAAGATGAGCTCCAGTTGAAGAACCACTGCTACCCATGTAGCCTATAACTTGACCTTTTTTAACAGTTTGACCAACTTTTACTTTGATAGTTTTATGTAAATGGGCATAAGTTGTATAATAGCCATTGCCATGATTAATGACAATTGAATTACCTAATTCACCACCACATCGATTGCCTAAATAACCTTTAGTTGGACAACCATTGTAGGCTTTTACTACTACTCCACTTGCGGCGGCATAAATTTGTGATCCTAAATTTCCTGCACCAGAAATATCCATACCACGGTGAAGACTACCCCAACGATAACCCCAAGGACTAGTGATGATATAACCTTTATTGGTTGGCCAGCCCCAATCACCAGAAACATTAACAGGATTAGTATAGTTGCTAGTGGCTCCGCCAGAACTACCACCGCCAGTATAAGTTGGACCTTTAGTAGTAACTTGATTTACAACTTCTCGAATAGTTTCTTTTTTGATAACTTTAGCTTCTTGACTACGTTCCCCATTAGTAACAGAATAAGTTTCTGTAATTCTATCTATTCCTTGTTGACCAGGAGTCGTAATTTCAGAATAACCTACAGGTTTTTTCTTATCAACTACTGTTGTTTTTTCATAAACTTGTTCAACATCAGTTATTTCATATAAATTATATATAAATGTAAGTTGAGGATTAATTAAAGTAACATTTACTTTATCACCAACTCGTAAAACAGCTTCTTCAGATTTATAACTAGGGTTCGCTATTAAAAATTCTTCAACATTAAGTTTATTACTTTCAGAAATTGATTCAATAGTATCTCCTAATTTAATTGTATAATAATTATTTTTAGGATTTTCACCATAAAGTAAATATTGAGTTAATTCTAATTCATCAGTATATATTTTATCATAAACATTAATATAAGCTTCTTTAATAGTTATTTTTTCAGCAAATTTCATATTTTCAATAATTCGACCAGTATTTACTATTTCTTCTTGCATATTATTAATATATTTATCGTATTCATCTTCATTTAAGAAAGCTTTTACAAATCTTTTAGCAGCATTGTAAAATACATCTTTATCTAAAACATTTATTTTAAATGTTTCATCTTCGCCTTTAATTGTTATTACATATCCTTTAATTGTAAAGTCATCTTCTTTTTCAATTTTATTATAAACTTCATTTATATTATCTAATTTAGAATTATAAGTATTCATCGCAACTATTTTTAAATCAGTTGGAGGATATACAGTTTTAACATTATATTGTTTTTTAATAGCACTTTGATTATTATCAATTAAATTATATAATTCTTTTTCTGAATCAATAACTCCTATTTTATTACCATTTAAAAATACTTGATAATAATTATTTATATTTAAATTTAGTTTACTTTCTTTACTAGCTAGAAATAAGACTATTCCAATCATTATAACAATTAATATAGATACGATTATATTTTTTTTCATAATTCACCTCTAAATATTTTCTGTATTTAAATAATTTTTAAAATTACTCATATTAAGTTCAAATAATAAGCGATATAAGCCAGTTGAACCTTTACGATGTTTCGCGATAATAACATCAATTGGTACGATTGTTTCCCTTTTTTCAGATTTAGCTTCATAATAATCTTTACGATTTAAAAATAAAACTAAATCGGCATCTTGTTCTAGAGATCCAGATTCTCTTAAATCTACTAAAGCAGGTTCTTTATTTTCTCTTTTATCAACACTCCGAGATAATTGAGCTAACGCAATAACAGGTACATCTAGCTCTAAAGCCATTGTTTTTAAACTACGAGATATTTCAGATACTTCAACTTGACGTGATTCTATTCGATTTGAACCAGATGTAATTAATTGTAAATAATCAATTATTACTAAGCCTAAACCATTGGGACTGCTTGCTAGTCTACGACATTTAGCTTTAATTTCAGAAGCAGTTATACTAGCATTATCTTCAATATAAATATTAGTATTACCTAGTTTACTTACAGCTTCATTATATCTTTTCCAATCATTATGTTCTAATTTACCTGTATTTAATTTATAAGAATCAATGCCTCCAACACTGGCGATCATTCGATTAACTAACATTTCAGCTGACATTTCTAAATTAAATATTGCGATAGCTTTATCGGTTGAAAATGCAGCATTGGTAGCAATATTAAGAGCAAAAGCTGTTTTTCCCATACCAGGACGAGCGGCTAGAATAATAAGTTCCCCTCCATGAAGACCAGCAGTGGCTTTATCTAAATCATAAAAGCCCGTTCTGATTCCTGTAATATCACTTTTATTTTTGGCTAGTTCTTCTAATCTTTCACTTGCTCTTTTTAAAACTTCATGAATAGGAACAAATTCAGATGTTTGACGAACTTTAACAACATTTAAAATATTTCTTTCAGCATAATCTAATGCTCCTGTAATGTTTTCTTCATTATAAGCATTAGTAATTATATCTGTTGCCGTATTTATTAAATTTCTTCTAGTAGCATTATCTTTTAGTATTTTAATATAATAATCTAAATTGCCTGCTGTTACAACAGAATCTATTACTTCAGTTAAATAAGTAATTCCGCCAATTTCATTTAAAGCTTTTTTTTTGTCTAATTCCGCTTTAACCATAGTTAAATCAATTGGTTCTTGGGCTTTATATAAACTTATTATTGCTTGAAAAATTGTTCTATTTTTTTCATTATAAAACATATCTTCTGTTACTTCTTCACTTACTTTTTCAGCATATTCTTGGGCTAAAAAAGTTACACCTAAAACACTCATTTCAGCTTCATTATCAAATGGAAGCGCTCGAGAAGCCATATAATCACCTACTTACTTAAATTAACTCTTATTTTAAATTTTACTTCTTTATGAAGAATAATTAATACTTCATGTACTCCTAAAACATCTAAATCATTATCTAAATTAATACATTTTTTATCAATATCATAACCTTGTTTTTTTAATTCCATAGCAATTTGTTTTGTAGATATTTTACCAAATACTTTATCTTGATTGCCAGTTTTAACTTTAAAATTAAATATTTTATTTTCTAAAGATTTCTTAATTTCATTAAATTCATTTATTTTTTTTAATTCTTCTTTTTTACGAATATCTATTTCTTCATCAAGTACTTGTTTACTTTTTTTAGAATAAGGAACAGCTAATTTATTTTTAATTAAATAATTATTAGCATATCCATCACTAACTTCAATTATTTGATCTTTTTTACCAACCTTTCGAACATCTTTTAGTAAAATGATTTTCATATATATTTCCTTTCTTATATCAAAAAAGACTACTAAGTAGTTATTTTCTTGAAAATACCATCATGGCAATAAAACCAATAATTATTATGCCAAAGATAGAATAAACAACAATTGTAACAGTTTTATTTGGTTCGACAATTAATTCATTACTTTCAAATTTTAAATCTTTATCTTCTTTTAGCATTTCAGTTTCAGTTTCTTTTACTAAATCTTGATATTTTTTGCTATTTAAATAACCATTTGCTAAATTCATTACTTCCATAAAATCAGATGAATCACTGTAACCTTTAACATATTCATTACCTACAACAAATAAAGGTACTCCATAATCTTCGGCCGTAGTGTCTATACCTAATTTTTCGGCTACGGTATCTTGAAGTTTAGAATTACTAGCATTTTCCCAAACTTCATAAGTTATTATTTCAACATTTTCAGGGATTTCTTCTTTATGCCCTTTTATATAACTTATAGCTTCTTCACAATGAGGGCAATCTCCCCCTCTAAACATGTATACTGTTACTTTATCCTTAGCTAAAACATTAGTTGGAATAAGGACAAATAAAGCCATAATAATTCCTAATATAATTTTTTTCATTTAAATCACATCCTTGTTAAATATTATAACAAATTCTATTTTTTAAGTAAATACTTATTAGTAAAAATAGCATTTTAATAATTTTATTTATTTTATTAGTTATGCTTAAATAAACTAATTTTAGTTATATTTTAAAAATAATAGTCATATTTTTAATTAGAAACAAGAAAGATGGTGAAATTTTGGAAAAAAAAGAATTATTAGAATCTATTTCAAAAAGAGGTAATGGAAGTATTTATTTAGGGGTTGTTGGGGCTGTTCGAACTGGTAAGTCAACTTTTATTAAACGGTTTATTGAAAATTTAGTTGTTCCTAATATTACTGATGAGTATGAGAAAAAACATTGTTTAGATGAAATTCCTCAAAGTGCACAAGGTAAAACAATTATGACAACAGAACCAAAATTTGTTCCTTCAAATGGAGCAGAATTACAAGTTGAAGAATTTAAAACTAATATTAAATTAGTTGACTGCGTAGGTTTTGTTATTCCTGGTTCAAGCGGTTATGAAGATGAAGATGGTAATCCAAGAATGGTTAAAACACCATGGGAAGTTTACCCAAAAGTGATACCCCAATAAAAATTAAATAAAACCTTATAAAATAAGGAAAAAACAATATTTCACTTGTTAGTCAAATTTTAAAAAAACTAGAAAGTGAGATTTTTTTTATGAAAAATGATGAAAATGGATTTAAAAGAAGTATTTATAATTATAAATTTAATTACTCAAATATATTGTCAATTGCATCATATTATGATATAATGATGCAAATGAAAGGAAAATGATGCAATTTGAGAGATTTTGATTTAAAGAAAGAATATAACAGTATTATATCTAATAATAATATTATTAATTTAATAAATATAATTCATGAATATAAAGGCAAACAATCATATTTATTAAATTCTAAAAAGGACACATTAGAAACTTTATTAAAAGTTGCTAAAATTCAAAGTACTTCTTCATCAAATAAAATTGAAGGTATTTATACTACCGACAAAAGAATAAACGAAATAGTCAATCAAAAATTAGAACCTAAAAATAGAAATGAAGAAGAAATAGCAGGTTATAGAGATGTATTATCTCTTATACATGAAAATTACAATTATATTGATATTAATCAAAATACAATTTTACAATTACATAGGGATTTATATAAGTATACAGGTTATAGTTATGGTGGTAAATTTAAAAATTCTCAAAACTATATTGAAGAAACGAATGAACTAGGTGAAAAAAAAGTTAGATTTACTCCGCTATCTCCAGTAGAAACACCAATTGCAATTGAAGAATTATGCAAAAATTATAATGAAATAGTTAATGAAGAATCTTGTGATTTATTAGCATTAATTCCAATATTTATATTAGATTTTGTATCGATACATCCTTTTAATGATGGTAATGGAAGAATGAGTAGATTGCTTACTTTATTATTACTATATAAAGCAAATTATATGGTAGGAAAATATATAAGTATTGAGAATATAATAGAGAAAACAAAAGATAGCTATTATAGTACTTTAGAAAAAAGTTCTATTTCTTGGCATAATAACAAAAATGATTATTCATATTTTGTAGAGTATTATTTAGGAATAATATTAAGGGCTTATAAAGAATTTGACGCTAGATTAGACATTGCGAGCAATAAAAGAATAACTTCGTATAATAAAATTATAAGTATATTTAAGGAAAATGTTACTCCTATAGATAAAGCATTTATAATTAATAAATGTCCTGATATAAGTGAAACAACAATTGAAAGAATTTTAAATAAATTATTAAAAGAGAATAAAATAAGTAAAATTTCTGGTGGGAGATATACAAAATATAAATGGATAGTTAAATAACACACTATTTTAGTGTTGCAAGAGAGGCTCATCTATTCTTTATATATTCAGCTAATTAGTAATATGCAGTGTTATCCCAAAATTTCCATCTTAATAGATGCAAGAAAGAATAATGTCTAATTGATATAACATTGTTCTTTTTCTTTTTTTTAGTTCATACAATTTATGGAAATGGAGGATAAATCTATGTATGAAATATCAGAATTTTATGCAGTAGATGGAAATAATTTAAAGGATTTATTAAAAAGTTGTATTTATAATTATTATGTTAAAAATAAAGATAAAATTTTATCTTCAAATGATTTGCAAAATCAAAAAAACCATCATATAATGGACTCGACTAACAAGTATGAAATATTGTCTGAGAAAGGAGAAAACAATGTACAGACAGTGCAATAATGACAATATTAATTACAAAATTGGTTTATATATAAGATTATCTCGTGAAGATGGCGATGATTTAGAAAGCGAATCAGTAACTAATCAAAGAAGTTTATTAATGGGTTTTTTGAAAGCAAATGGATTACAAATAGTAGATGAGTATGTAGATGATGGTTATTCTGGTGGTAATTTTAATAGACCTAGTTTTCAAAGACTAATCAAAGATATAGAAGATGGTCGTATAAATATGGTGCTTACTAAAGATTTGTCAAGATTAGGTAGAGATCATATTCAAACTGGTTTTTATGTTGAAAATTATTTTCCAGAAAAAGGAATTAGATATATTGCAGTAAACGATGATATAGATACTTTTTATGAAACAAGTGGTAGTGATATGATGCCATTTAAACTTAGTATGAATGATATGTATGCTAAAGATATTTCTAAAAAAGTTCGATCTCATTTACTTCAAATGAAACAAGATGGTAAATTTTGTGGTAGTGTTCCTGCTTATGGTTATATAAGACATCCAGAAAATAAACATCAATTAATACCAGATCCTAGAACTGCACCAGTAGTAAAAAGAATTTTTGAGTTATATATTAGTGGTTATGGTAGTTGTGCTATTGCTGACATATTAACTAGAGAGGAAATACCAACCCCTATTATGTTAAAGAATAAGAAAAAGTTTTTAAAAAAATGTAACCATCCAGAAATTTGGAAACATTGCTCTGTTGGAAATATACTTAAAAATCCAATTTATACTGGTGTCCTTATACAACATACTTCCCAAAATATAAATTATAAAGTTAAAAAAAGGAGGAAAGTTGCTAAAAGTGAATGGTGTATAACCGAAAATGCACATGAGCCATTAATTACTAAAAAAACTTTTGAGTTAGCACAACAAATTAAGGACAAGTCAAATAATTATAGTGAAGATAGAAGAAATGTCAAATACATTTTATCAGATTTTGTATATTGTAAAGACTGTGGTGCAAGAATGAGTATTAGTTATGATAAAAAAAGAGATCGTGTAACCATGAATTGTAACAATTATAGAAAATTTAGTAAATATGATATATGTTTCTCTCATTATATGAATTATACTAAATTGGAAAAAACAGTTTTTAACAAAATTAGTGGATTATCAATGCAATATATGGAAGATAAGGAAGAATTTGAAAAAATAATTAAAGAAGATTATGTAGATCCAAGAAATGAACTTAATAAGAAAATAAATACTTTAACTAAAAGTATTGAAAATCTAAAATTAAAACAAGATTCATTATATGATGATAAATTTAATGGTGTTATTAATGCTGACACTTACCAAAGATTATATAGCCAAATTGATGAGGAAATAAATATAGCCAATAAAAAAATAAAAAAATATAGAAATGAAATAAACTCTATAAGTGATGAGTCAGTAGTTTTTGCAGATTATTTAACAGTAGTAGAAAACTTTTTAGAAATGAAAAATCCGACAAAAGAAATGCTTAATAAATTAATCGACAAAATCTATGTAACAAAAGATAAAAAATTAGAAATTCATTATAGAATTGCCAAAAGTGAAGTATTAGTTTAGCCACCTTAAATGGTTTGCATATATTTTTTAGCCACTCAGGTATCACTTTTTAGGTTCACGGTGGTTTGAAGAACCAATACCTTTTATTGAAGCTGCTGAGATTGGAACCGAAAAAGTCATTAAAGATCATGCTACGATTGGAATTGTGGTTACTAGTGATGGTTCATTTGGAGAAATACCTCGCAATAGTTATTTAGAAGCTGAAAGTAAAGTTATAGCAGAATTAAAAGAAATTGGTAAACCTTTTATTGTAGTTTTAAATACAATCCACCCTACTAATACAGAAACTGTAAGATTAGCTAAAGAACTTGAAGATACTTACAGTGTTCCAGTTATCCCAATAAGTGCAGAAAAAATGAATGAAGTAGAAATAATGGAAATATTAAAAAAAGCTTTATATGAATTTCCGGTAGTAGACATTGTAGTTAATATTCCAGAATGGATTGATGCTTTACCTAAAACACATGAAATTAAACAACATTTTTTAGAAAAGATTAAAGAAAGTGTCATAAGTGTTGAAAAAATTAAAGATATTGATTTTATTTTAAGTCATTTTAAAGATAGTGAATATATTGCTAATTCTTATATAAGTAATTTAGATGCTGCAACTGGAACGGTTACTATAAACTTAGAAACTCATGAAGAATTATACGATGAAGTATTAAAAAGTATTATGGGTGAATCAGCAACTTCAAAAGCAGGATTAATTAAAATATTTTCAACTTATAAAGAAACTAAAGAAGAAATGGATTCTATTAAAAGTGCTTTAAAAGTAGCTCGCTCTAGCGGTTATGGAATAGTTCATCCTACAATTAAAGATATGAAATTAGAAACTCCAGAAATAGTTAAACAAGGATCTAGATATGGTGTAAAACTTAAAGCAACTGCTTCAAGTATTCATTTAATGAAAGTAGAAGTACAATCAACTTTTGAACCAATAATTGGAAGTGAACAACAAAGTAAAGAATTAATTAATTATTTAATGAGAGATTATGAAAAAGATCCTAATTCTATTTGGCAAAGTGAAATATTTGGTAGAAGTTTAGAAGCTATAGTTCAAGAAGGTATTCAAGCAAAACTTAATATGATGCCTGATGCAACCCGCTATAAATTAAGTCAAACTGTTACTAAAATAGTTAATAAAGGTGCCAACAACCTAATAGCTATTGTCCTTTAAGAGATTTAATCTCTTTTTTTCATTTAAGTTGTGTTAAACATTATGACTGATTAATGTATTCAGCATAAGCAACATTTAAATCAATAGGCATTTTAATTAA